>CAZBDF010000011.1:16426-24020 GCA_964490385.1 uncultured Lentimicrobiaceae bacterium
CATCCTCGAAAAATTGCGAAAATTGAAAATTTTCTATTTTTCGGGATCTTCCGTCTTCCGTCATCAAACCCCGCAAAGGCGGGATTTCACTTCGCTCAACATCCTACTTCAATGAAACAACTGCATAAATACCCGGTAAAAATCCTTTTGGCTTTTGACAATGCCATACAAGGGAAAAATGAGTTTTTTGAGTGGTTGCTCGAAAATGGTTTTCCTGAACTTGCTGCACTTTCTAACGCTATACGTGGCAATACCAAAGCCATCGACTGGCTGATGAAAAACGGATACGTGCATTATGCAGCTTTTGATTCAGCGTCGGTTGATGATGATAGGGCCATGGCCTGGTTGGAAAATCATAATCATAATATCCTGGCCCTCGTTGCCAAAGCAAGCAGGGCCAACGAAGAAGCCATCAGAATATTGAAAGCACAAAATCTTGAAATTTTTATTCAAATTGCAAGGCATATCAATGAGTTCTCCAGTGGCCAGGTCTTCGATCATCATAAGATACCCTTTTGAAATATTATTCCAGTGTGAAGATAAAATGGTGAATGGTGAGTGGTGAATGGTGAATGGTGAGTGAACGGGTCAAACTCCTTTCAGTCGTCGGTAATCGGTAATCAAAAAGAAGTGAGAGCTCATCACAATTGGTATTTAGAGCATTAAAACTGTAATCTTCAAAAGAATAAACTTTAAATAAATGGAAACAAGCAAAGTGATCCTCGACAGAAGAAGTATCAGGAAATACATCAACAAACCTGTGCCAAATAAAATTATTGATGAATTATTAGAAGCTGCAATGTATGCGCCATCTGCCCGGAATTTCCGGCCTTGGCAATTTATTGTGGTCGATGAAAGGCCGATGCTGGAAGTGCTTTCGGAATTACATCCCTATGCAAAAATGATGAAAGAGGCTTCACTGGCAATTCTGGTTTGCGGGGATCTTTCCATCGAAAAGGAGATGGGCTATCTGGCAGTGAATTGTGCCGCAGCCACACAAAACATTTTATTGTCGGCTTACGCACATGGTTTGGGAAGTGTTTGGCTGGGTGTTTATCCGCGGCAGCCACGAATGACCGACATTCAAAAGTTTTTTAAGTTGCCCGATCATGTGGTTCCCATTTCGCTAATTGCCATTGGCTGGCCAGCCGAAGAAAAACCTCGCCCCGAACGGTTTGAGAAGGAAAAAGTTCATTATAACGGTTGGAAGAAAAAGGGGTAGCGTATTGCGTCCCGAAAAGTAGAAAATTTTTAATTTTCGTAACTTTTCGAGGATGCTCGAATAACTATGAAATCAAAGATTTCTGGTTTTTCGGCATTTGGCGTTTGGCGTTTGTCGGTTCAGGATAGCGGGTTTAACAATTCACTTTTTCTTTTCCATATTTCCTGCACTCCAATACTCTAGTACTCCACCACTCCATTTTGCTATTCCTAAAACTTTACCTTCATTCCGGTATCAATCCTATTATCCAGGATATCCGAAACGAAGTTTTTGGTGCTAATGGTTTTTCTATTTTTTGATATCTTCACATCGTCAGCTTTTACCCGGGTGGCTGGCCTGGGGACATTAACAATAGCCCTGTATTCCATCAAATCAAAAATGGCTTCATCCGGCATATTTTCCTTCTCTTTTTCGATGAGCATATTGGCCCAGTTAGTGATATTTCTGCGCTGATATTTATTCTTTTTGATCTTATAAAATGAAGGTTGGAAAAATTTCTTTTCCTGATCACTAACAGCATACAGTGCATTGTTTAGGGACTTGCTGTCTTTAAAATCAAATGACAAGGCATAATTTCCCCCAGATTTGATTTTTGAAAACCGCACATTAGAAATACCTTCCTGTGCTTTGAGTTTACCCACCACTATTTCGATCTCTCTTTCCAGGTCACCAAGCGGGGCGATGTCGGCAAATGAACCAATTAATCCTAGCAACGAATTAGTGCCACTAAGGCCTGCAGATAGCGACATGGTCCCTGATTGATCCTCATTCACTGTAATTTCTTCAACAATCTCAACGCAACTTTGCATCGAAAATACCATAAGTACTATGGTAAGTGAAAAAACTATTCTTTTTAATAATTTCATAATTGCGCTTTTAATAATGATGATTTAGCCTGAATAATTCATAAATAAGTAGTGTTATCAAATCCATAGCCCCGCCTTTTAAGGCGGGGATTGAAATACGTGACCTGAGACCCCCTGAAAATTTGAAAAAGTTTTAAAATAAAAAATAGACTTTTTCAAATTTTCAGGGGAGGGTATTTTGGACCAATCATAGACCCCGCCCTGAAGGACGGGGCTATGGATTTTTCTATTGTCGATTTTCATGAATTATTCAGGTTAGAACGATTGAAATTGGTTTTCATTACATGAAGATCAAAAACTGAACAGTCCCTGGGGATCATTTTGCATCCTCATTAAAAAAGAAATGCAATAATTTTCCGTTAATAAGAACTTCAAAGCTAAGATTCACAAATTTCAAATTATCTTCGCAAAAGATGAAAAAGAAAAAATTTATACCGAAAAGTGAGCAATCCGACGACTTTGTCATTTTCGACCTCTCGACAGATTTGCCCGATTACACCCTTGCTTTTCACCTGAACAAAACACTTAAGGCCCATCTTGAACGCGAGACAGATTTGAAGGTTTATTACTCATCTCCCGAAAACCCCGAAACATTTTCGTTCTACTTTTGCGAGCAGGAACGCGCACGCAATATGTTCCTTATCCATTCGCTGAACAGCCAGCAAACCCTGATGAAAAGCTACTTCCTGATTTTTCAGGGCTATTTTAGCAAAGAAGAACTTGATCTGATCATTTCTTCCATCGAAACCATTGAAAGCATCTTAAACATTAATGAAATCAAACTACTGCCCGCCACAGTAAAGATTTCGGCTGCGTTAAAAAAGAAATTAGCATTGGTAAAAGCCATACTCAGCGACCTGGAATACCACATGATAGAAGTTGACAGAAAAAGAATGGAACAAACAGTACAATTGAAAAAGAAAACGGCAAGCATTAAAAAACTCTACAAGGGATGAAAACTAAAATAGTAGCTACCATTGGCCCGGCCTCCTCCTCAAAATCCATGCTCAGACAGTTGATCCATGCCGGGGCTGACGTATTCAGGCTCAACTTTTCACATGCCGAATATTCCAATGTTGAATTGATCATTAAAACAATTCGCGAGCTGAACAAGGAGTTAAACACCCACATCCCCATCCTTGCCGACTTGCAGGGGCCTAAGATCAGGATTGGCAATTTGCCCGGCGACAGGATGACAATAAAGAAAGGTGACCGACTGATCTTTACTACAATCAAAGGCGATAAAAATCCGGCAAAGATTTTTATCAATTACCCGGATTTCCCTAAAGATATTAAACCAGGAGACAGTATTTTAGTGGATGATGGCAAACTTACTTTGCAAATTGATAAAACCAATGGTGAGGATGAAGTAGTAGCAAAAGTGCTGATTGGCGGGGAACTTTGTTCCCGAAAAGGGGTGAACCTACCTGATACCAAACTCTCGCTGCCTTCGCTATCTGAAAAAGACAAAAAGGATGTGGATTTTATCCTGAGCCATGAAATAGAATGGATTGCACTTTCTTTTGTAAGGTCGGCTGCTGATGTGCAGGAGTTGATTGATTTGATTAAATCAAAAAAAACAGGAAACATTCCTCCGGTAATCGCGAAAATTGAAAAACCCGAGGCCATCGAAAACCTGGATGAAATCCTGAAAGCAGCACACGGTGCCATGGTTGCCCGTGGTGACCTGGGAGTGGAAATCCCACTTCAAACGGTACCCTTAATACAAAAACGGATTGTAAAAAAATGCCTCGCCCTGGCCAAGCCTGTGATCATCGCTACACAAATGATGGAGGGAATGCTCGAAAATTCACGGCCTACCCGGGCCGAAGTAAACGATGTGGCCAATTCGGTGCTTGACGGTGCAGACGCATTGATGTTGAGCGGAGAAACATCGGTAGGCAAATTTCCTGTTGAGACGGTTGAAACCATGCAAAAGATCATTTCGGAGGTTGAAGACTACGAAGACATCTACAACAAAAAACATAAGCCGGTAAAAGAGAACAATCCTGATTTTATTTCTGACTCGATCATTTATAGTGGCTGCAACATGGCGCGCGAAGCCGAAGCGAAGGCCATAGTTTCGGTGGCAAGCAGCGGGTACTCTACAGCCAAAATTGCCTCTTACAGGCCAAAGGCATCCATCTACACTTTTGCCGATAATGAATTTATCCTGCGCAGGCTCAACCTGGTGTGGGGCGTCAACCCTCGTTTCTATCCCGAATTTCTTCACACCGACCAAACCATAGCCTTGCTAAATGAAGAACTGAAAATGAAAAGGTTTGTGTCCCCGGGCGACCTCTTGGTTCATATTTCGAACATGCCCATCAACGAGCCCGGAAGATCGAATATGCTGAAACTGAGTTACGTTAAATAAACTCAGAGTTGTACGTTTGGCGCTGCCTGTTTGAGTCTCCAATTACCAACGGCTGAAAGGAGTCAGCATAGATCACCAATCACTGATTACCATTTTGGACTCCACCTTCAATTCTATTCCCTTATAATAGATATCCTTTACCGTTCCATGTGTTGAGCATTGGCTTGTGTACTTAGGTTTAAAAGATAAACACTAATTAGTGTCTGTCTTTTTAGTAAGATTTTTAAATTATCAATAGCCCTGTCTTTTAGGGCCGGGATTGAATTGGAAGGATAAAAAAGCCCCTCCTTTTCGCTGTTACTGCTGAAGACATTGACAGCGAAAAGGAGGGGGAGGTTCTGATAATTTTTTTTGATCCCCGGATTAAACAGGCTGTGTGAAAAAGCAAATTTTGACTTGCCCTGGCATTTATGCCAGGGACTGAAATGAAGTAGTACAATTGGGCTTTAGCCCAAATAACCAAGGTTTGGGCTAAAGCCCATTAAAATGAATAAGTTTCAATCTCCGGGCTAAAGCCCGGAGTTAGTCAGGTTTCAGGTCGTTTTCACATAATCTGTGAATGCCGGAGTTACGGAAAAGCACCGACTTTATGGACGGACGCTAATTATTTTTTACTTTGCCTGTAATATTTATTTTCAATCCTCGTCTTGATAGCGAATGACAACTGAAGAGTTTAAACAAAAGGTGTTGCCGGTAAAGGACAAGATTTACCGATTGGCAAAAAGGATATTAAATGATATCGAAGAATCTGAAGATGTTGTTCAGGAGGTCTTTTACAGATTGTGGTCGCGTAAGGATGAATTAGCCGCTTATAGGAGCATTGAAGCATTTGCAATGATTGTTACCAAAAACATGTGCCTCGATAAAGTGAAAGCAAAGGGCTATCACAAAGATCAGCTTGGGGAGTGGAATGCTCCGGTTGATAATCGAAGCCCGCACAAAATTGCCGAGTTGAAAGATGATGTGCAAAGTGTCCATCAGATTATGCAACAACTGCCCGAGCAGCAGCGGATGATTGTTCAGATGCGGGATGTTGAAGGAATGGAATACGAAGAAATTGCCGAGATCATGCAGATGAATTTAAACGCACTCAGGGTGAGTTTGTCGCGGGCCCGTAAGACCATCAGGGATAGGATAACAAAAAAACAAGAATATGAATACCAGGGAAATTGAAATATTGCTGGATAAGTACTTCGAAGGTGAATCGACACTGGAGGAAGAAAAGCAGCTGAGAGTGTTTTTCAGCTCTGGCAATGTACCCGAACATCTGCAGGAATATGCCGAAATGTTTGGCTACTTCGGCATGGAGGCACAGGAAAGCTTAAATCCTGAGCTTGAAGAACAGATTATAGAAAAGTTCGATCAAGGCCGTCAAATTGCGTTTTATCAAAACCGCCGCTTCTGGTATTATTTTACCGGGATAGCAGCGAGTGTACTCTTCTTGTTTACTTTTTTGTATGAAAGTGAAATATCGAACCAAATTGGGATTACAGGGTTTTCCGACACCAAATATACCACTCAAGAAAAGCAGCAGGCTTACGACCAGACCAAACAGGCCTTGGCATATGTATCAGGAAAAATGAACCAGGGCTTTGGGCCTTTGCAGGAAATGAATAAAATCAATGCCAGTTCAATACCCCTTGTTCAATTGGGGAAACTTGAAAAAAGCCTGATGCAGGTCAATAACAACATGGACAAGCTTGACCGCAGTGTTGAAAACATGCAGAAAATGTCAAAATTCACAATAATTATCAAACCTTAAAAAATTAAACACAATGAAAAATTTCATTTTAATGATCGCAGCATTAGTAATGGTTTCGTTGCCATTGCAAACCTTTTCGCAAAATACAACCGACGCCCTTTTTGATAAATATGGCGCTGAGGATGGTTTTACAACAGTTCATATTACCAAAGAGCTTTTCAGCTTATTCAGCGAAATTGCCGAAGATGCCGAAGGCGAGGACATTGAAGATTTGAAAGAAGTTGTTGATGGCCTCGAGTATATCAGGATATTGATGTACGAAAATAGTGACGATAACAAGTATGCCAGCGAAAGTACCTTAGCAGAGTTTAAGAGCGACCTCGAAGATGTGCAATTGAAAAACTTTGCCGAACTCATGACCGTGCGCGAGCAGGACGAAATCGTGAAATTCATGATCCGCAAAGATGGCAAAATCATCGAGGAACTTTTGCTGCTCATCTTCCAGGATGACGAGGCCGGCTTCATCAGTATCACCGGCAACATCAATCTCAAGTCCATTTCAAAGTTGGCCAAAACGATGGATATAAATGGACTGGAGCAGTTGCAAAAGATTGATGAAGAGGATGAGTAGAGTCTTATCAATAAAATTGTTGCTTTTTTTGGCAAGAAATTATTGATGACTGATGATTAACGATTTTTGATTTAAGATGTATGATGCTGTTTCCAGATCAAAAATCTGTCCCGCAGGTGCGGGATTAATCGCCAATCAGAAATCAAAAAAATGATAAGGGAGAATAAAATGATTAAAACCTATTTGGTCCTGGCTTGTCCAGCTTAGGAGAGAAGGAAGAGGTTAGAAGGTAGAATATAGAAAACCGATAATATCAACCCTGACAAGTAATAATTCTTGTCGGGGTTTTTTGTTATAGTGCCTAAAACCTGAAATATTCAAAATCCAAAAAATGAAACAGTTGCATAATAGTCTTTCGATTAGGTAGATTCCTCACTTCGTTCGGAATGACAGCGGCGGGCATGAAGTGGTGGGGAGGCTGGATCGGGCGCTTTGCGCCCGATCCAGCCTCCCCTTTATCGCACCAGTTCGTGTCATTTCGATCGAAAATTTGTGTAGCAAATTTGAAGAGAGAAATCTAAAAATCACGACACGATATTTACGTTGGATCAGGAGGTCTGAAATTTGAAAAAGTTTTAAAATAGAAAATAAACTTTTTCAAATTTTCAGGAGGCCTCAGGTCACGTATTTCAATCCCCGTCCGCCAGCTGGCGGAGGCTATGGATTTGATAACACTACTTATTTAGGAATTAATCAGGTCACATTCATTTTAAAATGATTGATGTCACCAATACATCGCACATCAAAAATCAAAAATCGGACATCTTATATCTCTTAGAATTTAAACCTCAACTGC
>CAZBDF010000012.1:0-11228 GCA_964490385.1 uncultured Lentimicrobiaceae bacterium
GCCCTGAGTAACCTGCCCGGCACCAGTTTCCCGTCTTCCTTATTGATTTCAACTAAGAAAGGGCTGTCGGTATATTTTTTCGTGTATTCAATAAAATACGGTGTTTGCTTTTTGTAGTGGTGTTCCTTTAAAATAACATGTGTAACGGCCATCCAAAATGCCCCATCCTGTCCGGCATGAACCGGCACCCACTTATCGGCATATTTGGCCACCATATTAAAGTCGGGGGCAAAAACCACCGTTTTAGTTCCATTATGCCGCGACTCTGCAAAAAAATGCACATCAGGAGTACGCGTCATTCCGAGATTGGCGCCCATCACGGCAATAAACTTCGAATTGTACCAGTCGGCACTTTCAGCGACATCAGTTTGCTCGCCCCATATTTCGGGAAATGCGTTAGGTAAATCACAATACCAATCATAAAAACTCAGGTTTACGCCACCCATCAACTGCAGGAACCGTGATCCGGCAGCATAGCTAAGCATCGACATGGCGGGGATTGGTGAAAAACCTGTCAGGCGGTCGGGGCCATATTTTTTTACTGTATATATATTTGAAGCCGCGATGATCTCTTTGGCTTCGTCCCAAGTGGCCCTTCTAAAGCCACCTTTGCCCCTGGCTTTTTGATACCGCCGCCTGGTTTCCGGGTTGTTTTGAATGTTTTCCCAGGCTTTTAAGGGATCGCCGGTTTTGGCTTTTTCTTCATTAAAAATATCCACCAAAGCACCGCGGATCATTGGGTACTTTACGCGGATTGGGCTGTACAGATACCAGGAGAAAGATATGCCGCGCTGGCAACCACGGGGTTCGTAAGGTGGCAGCGATTTTTCAAGCAGGGGATAGTCCATTGCCTGGGTTTCCCAAACTACAATACCGTCTTTTACATGAATATTCCAGCTACAACCACCTGTGCAGTTTACACCGTGCGTGCTGCGAACAACTTTATCGTGCTGCCATCTGTTTCTGTAAAAGTCTTCCCATTTTCTGGTTTTGGGCGAGATGAGGTCTTTAATCCAACTCATATAAGTTTTGTTTACTTAGTTTGTGATCGTTGATTGCCTGCTTTGAATTTCGAAATTGACGCTTTTTATCTTGCGCTTAGCAAAAAGTGCAGCCATGGTAGCTAAAATCAGGATAAATAGGATTACCCCGATAAGGGTTAAAATAAAGCCAAAATCAACGGTTTGCTGATTTATGCTATTGTCATTAACTGATTTCAGGTACGCGGTAAGCGCGAAGATTTCTTCCTGGCTGAGTGGATGGTTATAGTATGTTGTGCTCATTGTTGGAAAGGGTGGGTTTTCTAAAATTGCTGACACACCATTTCCGCCAATCATTCCATAAGTTTCGGTAAGTTCTTTAGCAAAAGTACCATTGCTAAATATCCTGTCATCCTTAACATAGTGGCACGAAATGCAGGAGACCCCGCCCTTGGCCAATCTCTTTTCCCCGCTAAATAGCAGGAGACCAGCGGAGACATGCTCTTTAGTTGCATTTGCCAAATAATCGGCCACGGGTTCCTGATTGTCAGTACCGGCAGCCCCCGAACTCATCTTATCAATGTATTTAAGCATGGCTTTTACCTGCCTGCTATCCAATGGCTGGTCAGGCATTACTAGTTTATTATACTCTTCGAAAGTGGCAATAGCATCTACATCACCACTTTTGATTAAACTTTGAGAAGACTGGATAAACGCGATGAGCCATTCCTGTGATCTTTTTTCAGAAATGTTTTTCAAATCAGGGCCTAATAATTTCCCCTTCCCAATGCTATGGCAGGGCGCACATAGTTGAGTAAACAATTCCTGGCTTTCATCAGCATTGCCAAACATAAAAGCAAACAATGCGATGATAAGCAATAAGTTTCTTTTTAGATTATACTTCATAGAAATGCCATTAAAATTTGAGCATAAAAATATTACATTTTTTAAATGGAACTCAAATTTAAAATGACCTATATCATAATTAATAGTTATTCTTAATAAGAAGAAATGCTTGTTAAGGTTTATAAAAGCGGTTTTTAGATTGGTTTTTGACAATGGATAGGTGTATTGTGTTTATTGTTAATATGATGTTAATCATATTAACAATATTTACTAACAATTACATGATATTAATTACAGTGATATTTAATTGGGAAAGAATGGCATGGAAATACCAGGTAGTTGGTTACTTTAAAATGTAACCTTGCGCCTCCTCCGAAAAGGCCAAGCAGAAAAAAATGCCATAAAAACACAAAAGCTAACAAAAGAGAAAATCAATGAGTTAGCTTTAGTGATTTGGTAGCAAGAAACCACTTTTCGGTGGGCTCAACCTAAAACATGTAAATCTCAATAATTTTACATATTTAGGTAAGCTTGTATGTTTTGAGTACAATTTATTTCAAGACCAACTCAACCCTTCTGTTGAGCTTCCTTCCTTCATCTGTTTTGTTGGTTGATACAGGGGCAAGTGGGCCAACTCCCTGACCGGTCAATCGGCTTTTACTGATGCTATAATTATCCACCAGATGCGTAACTACAGCATTAGCACGGTTTTTAGAAAGGTTGATATTGTATTCCAATGAACCCTTCATATCTGTATGACCAACCACATAAACATTTAACTCAGGGTTTTCTTCCAGAAGTTTTGCAATCTCGATAAGCGTAGCTTCTGATTCGGGTTTTATCACCGTCTTGTCGAAATCAAAGTAAATGCCATAGAGCGCAATTTTCCCATCGGCTTTTATTCCTTGTAGCATTTCATCAGCGTTAACACTAATCAGGTCATCTTCCATTATTGTTTCTTCAATAATATCGACTATAAAAACTTTTTCATCCGTTGCATATTGGCTCCCGCCTACAACAACATAAATATTGCTGCCTGGTTTTTCCATTTGTGCTGCAATATAACATGCCCCTGCGGAAGTTGCAGAACCGACAAGGATTTTAATGCCACTGCCTGTTGGGGCGGGGTTTTTGCTGTAAAACGTTTTCAAAAAACCTCTTCCACCCACTTCTTTAGAAACCCCACTTTGGGGATGGATACCTTCGGCAAGGATTGCAAACCCGCCATTTTTTAAGGCCGACAAATAATTCCGATAGACTTCAGTGAGTGTAGTTTTACCCTTTACGGTATAATAAATCCTTGTAAATTTCCCTTCGGTTTCAATCCATTCTTCGATGTAGTTATAGCCGGTTTGCGGGCCTACTGCAATGTAATAGGGTTTGTATTGCTGTTCCTCAAAATAATCAATATGCGAACCCGGGTAGCGGGTAATTAATGGATGGTCCCGGCTGCCCTTTATATCCTGGGCAGCAATAACAATGGTGAGAAAAACCAAATGAAAAATCAGTAAGAGTTTAACTTGTTTCATGATATGGGTTCTAAATATTTCAAAACAATTAAAATAAGCCGATTAAGATATCGGATAAAATTAAATGATTAAGTTAATTATTGAATTAGTGTTTGATTCGTTAAGAGCTCTGATAAAACTGATATCTATTTCCAATTGAACTTATTTTTACAAACCATTCGTCTCATTTAAATACCAGCTTAATAATTACAATGATTGAATGATTAGTCCAAAACAGAAATTTTTTGCGTAAAGTTATTGCTGGCACTTTCTATGGTTAAAATGTACAACCCAGCAACGATGTCAGGACCGCTAACATAGTTGGGCCCATTTGATAAGCTGATTTGTCGCTTCACCACAATGCTCCCATCAAGCCGCTGCAACGACAGTATTGCCTGCTCATTTTTACTCCATCTAATAATTAACTGCTCGCCGGTTTGAAATGGATTGGGGTAAACAGCATTTTTGCTTGCTTCATTAAAATTATATGAAGTAGTGACGGGATACGGGTTTTTATCGTACCAAATTAGTGATGTAGTCGAAAAACCATCCCAGTTTTCTTCCATCAGCAAAAGCCAGAAACGGTAATCTTCCGACATCCATGCCCATTGCTCCTTGGTTTGCGTACCGGCAGGAAATCCACCGAAGTAGTTGGTTTGTTCCCTGTAAAAATGATACCTGACTACATTTTGGTAAGTGGCGTTTGGAAGCACGAGTGTCCCATAGCCATCTGCTTCAAAATCCAGTGTTCCATCAAATGAAAATGTACCAAGATTTGAAAAATATATATTTCCATCGAAGCTGTCGGTAAAGTTGTCATTATAGGTGTATGGCAAGCCCAGTATTTTTTCTGTATTATTTAAAACAAATACGCTGGTGTCGTTGGGGTCAATTGTTGCCACATGTCCTTCAACAGAAAGCGAGGACGTACCAATATTATAATAGCTGTAGTCGTCGAGCCAGCTTACTGCGCATAGATTAGCGGCGGGGAATGAATCTGAACGCGGGCCTTCGGATGGGGCGATATAAGTAAAGAATTGCTCTTCTGCCTCAGTCAGATTACTCATGTCCCAGGTTTGCATGGCTCCCTCATTGCCGGGGTTTACGGCATCCGAACAAATCCCTATAACTACATGGTCGCCCACCAGCGGCATGTTTGACTGTGTGATTTCGGGTTGTGCATAAGCCAGGGCCGAAAATAATACTAAGAATAGTGTAAGTTTGTTTTTCATCTTTTCCAGGATTTTTAATGTGAAATATTTTACCCGGCAAAGGTGGGATGGCATTAGAGGCCATACAATAACCCATTTGGGGAATTTTAATAAAAAAGATAACTATTTAGGCGGTTGATAGATTTGAAAAAATTAGAATCATTTTTCTATTAAAAGTCATTGGTGGTCATTGGTGGTCATTGATTGTCATTGATAGTGATACAACAAATGACGCGAAGCAAATGACAACTTAATGACGCGAAGTAAATGACAACCTAATAACGCGAAGCAAATGACAATAAATGACAGTGGTGCAAACAAACACTAAAAAAAATAGTTAGGCAAATCAGATGAGTTTTTGTTTGATGGCGGCAATTACTGCCGCAGCGCGTGAGTTGACCTGTAACTTGCGGTAGATGTTTTTGATGTGTGCCCTCACAGTATTGCCACTTATGAAAAGTCTGGTGGAAATGGTGGAATAGTTTTCGCCAACTGCCAGGCGGGCAAGCACTTCCTTTTCACGCTCGGTTAGCGGGTTGTCTTTGCTGGGTTGGAAAGAGATGGCAATTTTGCGTGCAATGCCCGGACTCATGGGCGAACCACCTTCGCGTACTTCCCTGATAGCAGCCAGCAGTTTCACAGGTGGGGTTTCCTTGAGCAGGTATCCGGTTGCCCCGGCACAAAGTGACTCGAAAACCACCTCTCCTTCATCACGGATGGTGAGCATAATGAAATCAGTGTCCGGCAACCCGCTTTTTAATATTTTAACCCCTTCAATCCCACTCATGCCGGGCAGTTGAATGTCCATCAGCACCACATGGGGCATGGCAGTTTTAATGGATTCAATAGCACTTTCACAGTCTTTATACACGTGTTTGCACGAGAAGCCCGGTGAGCGGTCGATTATTTGTTCGAGTAAGCCACGGATTTCATCTTCATCTTCTACAATAGCCACATGTATAATTTCTTCAGTCATACTGCTTGCAAAGTTATACCATCATTTACTATTTAACTATCACCCATTTGGGGCATATTGAATTTTAGTGAAATGTTCGTTCCTTTATTTAATTGTGAATTTATTTCAAGTTTAGCACCAATCTTTTTGGCCCTTTCGTGCATAATATTCAATCCATAATTGTTCTTCTTACTGTCCTTGACGGTGTCGAACCCAATGCCGTTGTCGCAAAGTGAAATTGTTACGGAGTGGCCAACAACTAATAATTTTAAAACTACTTCGCTTGCCCGGGCATATTTTGCACAATTATTAATCGCTTCTTTTTAGATTAGCAATATATCACGCCTGGTATTCATTGGCAAAACTATCTCACGAAAACCTTCATTCATACCATCGATAGTAAAACGGACCCCCGTTTCTGTCAACATCGAGTCGCCTACATCCTTCATCCTCGAAATAGTTTCAAACAAGGTGTCGTGCTGCGGGTCCATCACCCAAAGGAAATCCCTCATGCCCGATGAAAGCTGGGTTATATTATGCTGTATTTTATTCAGATATTTCTCTAATTGTATTTTATTGTTGATTTCTGTACGTGCCATTTCGGTAAACAGGGTAATCTTTGTGATTTTATTTCCGGCTTCATCGTGAAAATCAGCGGCACTTTTTTTCCTGAAGTCTTCGCGCTCCTGCCTCCTTGCCTTTTCAATCTGTGTCTGTATTTTCAATTCACGCGTAGCTCTGTTTATCCTGAAACGGATAAGCAGCAGGGTTGCACTCAAAAACAGCGAAAAATAAAACAGGTAGGCGTACCAACTCAACCAGGGTGGGGTGCTGATATTGATTTTTAAAGCTGTGCCCTTTTCATTCCAAACACCACTGTTATTGCTGGCGCGCACCTTAAAAACATAAGTACCCGGACTAAGGTGGGTATAAGTGGCCGTACGTGATGTCCCCGCATCAACCCATTGTTTGTCGAAACCTTCGAGCATATAGCTGAATTTATTTTTTTCGGGGCTGATGTAGCTGAGCGCGGCAAACTCAAATGTAATCACATTGTGTTTCCACGATAAATCGATTTCATTCATCAAATGAATTGCTTTTTCAAGATGGAATTCATCATCAGAAGCATCACTGCTAACTTTCACAGTTTCGTTAAATATTGAAAAATCAGTGAGCACAACCGGCGGAATAAATAAGTTGCTTGTAACACTGTCGGGATGAAAAATACTAAACCCGTTAACGCCCCCAAAGTAAAACCGGCCCTCGTGGCTTTGATAATAAGCATTCTGGTTAAATTCGTTGCTTTGCAATCCATCACTTACATCAAAAGTCTTTACCACCAGTCCGCTACTCATGTCAAACTCGGCCAGGCCTTTGTTGGTTGAAATCCAAAGGTGCTGGTTTTTATTTTCCAACAAACCATAAATAACGCTGTTAGGTAAACCTTCATCCTGTCCGAAATTCATAAAGAGCGAATCGTTGCCATTTGCCAAAGATGCTGACAATTCTTGAAAGATGCCCTCGTGAAGTTTCGGTATGAGCCTGGCCAGCCCGTCATTGGTACCAATCCATAACTCATTTTGCCGGTTTTGATGCAAGGTCAAAATAATATCGTTGTTGATGCTGTATCCGTTTTCCGGATTATTTTGAAAATAGATAAACCTTTCCGATTCAGGGTTGAAGAGGTTTACACCGCCTGATGGCGTTCCCAGCCAGAGGTTTCCAAAGCTGTCTTCTAAGATGGTGAAAACATAAGGATGGCTCAGCCCTGTTCCATCTTTTTGGGTAGCATATTTTTTTACTGAATTGTTGGATGGATTGTATTTCCATAAACCAAATCCCCCGGTGCCTACCCATATAATCCCGTCTTTGCTTTCGGTAATTGAATGCACGGTAACCAATGGCAAGGTCTCGTTTACAGGCCTGATTTGCCTGAAACCAATCCCACCTGTGGCTTTGTCCTCAACTACATAAAAACCACCACCGCGCGTACCTACCCAATTATTGCCTTTTGAGTCTTCAAAAAGGCACAGGATATAATTCGAAAAAAGCCCGTTCGTTGGTTGATCATCTTTTCTGAAAACTTTAAAGGTATTGCTGTACTTATTGTACAGGTTCAATCCATCGGTGGTGCCAATCCACAACAAACTATCATGCTGTTCCATAAACGATGTCACATTTTTACTGCCCAGTCCTTTTTTACCGGCTATGCTCCTGACATGGGTGAAGTTCGGCTTTTCAGTTTCGATAGTATTCAATCCATTGCGCGTACCTATCCATAAAATCCCATCAAGTGAATTATAAAGTGAAAACACTCTGTTGTGCGACAGGCTTTTATCGTCTGCGGCATTGTTCTGATACAAATTACTTTTGCTTGTGATGGCATTGAAAATTATAAGTCCCAGGTTAGTGCCAATGGCAAAGCGTTGATTGCCCAGCGGTAGTATTTCCTGAAAAACAGGGGTTTGCCCGCCTGCTTCAACCACTGTGGCAGGTAATAAGAGTTTGTCGGTTTTTTCTTCGAGGTTTATTTCAACCAGGCCGGCTACACATACTATGTACAAGATATTGTCAATCCGTTCTATATCCAAAATATTGCCCATTTCAAAAGCGTTTGAAAATGGACCCCGCTGAAAATATTCTACTGTCAGGGTTTTTGTATCAAATCTTGCCAGGCCTGAATCACATTGTAGCCACAGGTTTCCGGTTTCATCTGGGTTTACAATGCCCACATAATTGTATTCAAAAATTCCATCAGGTGTTATTTGTTCAAGGAAAATGTTGGCCTGTCTGGTTTTTTTTATCAAACCTGATGAGTCCTTCGCCACTACCAATCCACAAAATCCCTTTTGGATATTCGCAAATCGAAAACAGGCTGGTACCTGGAAACGCCACCGAATCATTTGAAATCATTTCAATCCGATTTATTTCCCCGGTAGTTGGATTAAGGCTGTTCAACCCACCACCAAAAGTTGCAATCCATAAAATGCCGTCATCATCTTCGTGGATATCGTAAATGTAATTGTTGCTGATGCTGTTTGAATTATTACGTTCATTCCTGTAATGGATAAACTCATATCCGTCGTAGCGGTTCAGGCCATCATGCGTCCCAAACCACAAAAACCCGTTCCTGTCCTGATGTATGCAATTTACAGAGTTTTGCGAAAGCCCATCATCTATTGTGAGATGCCCGAACGAGAGTTCATTTTGTTGGGCAAAACCTTGCAAGCAGTGTAGGTGGAAGAGAAGGATCAGTATGAAAAAACTATTTCGCATTTATGTACCTTAATATCTTTTTAATGACAAAGATATAATAATGATTGAATGCGAGAATGCAAGGATGATAAACTGAGTTGTAAGGTGAGAATACTTCACCACAATCATAAAAGATTTGGTGGGAAGTGAATGTGGCAAAATTAACCTGAAATCATGTAGTTTGTCGAAATCCGGAGTTTTCTAAAACTTACATAAAATTTGTTTTTTTTCTGTAAACATATTTCAGGACAAGGCATCACCCTGCATCCTAAATCAACGAAACATCACAAATCACTTCCAACAAAGCCGGGCCGTCATGTTCATTGATTTTTTTCATCGCGTCTTCGAGGTCTTCCCGTTTTTCGACACGGATTCCCAGTGCACCACAATTTTTGGCAAAGTCGGCAAAATTGGGATTGTGTAGGCTTGTTTGCCAGACTTCCAGTTCTGAACCTCGTTGCTCTTTTGATATTTTTCCCAGCTCCGAGTTGTTGATCAGGATGTGTTTGATGGGCATATTATATTTCACAATAGTTGTAATTTCGGCAAGGTACTGGCCCAGCCCACCGTCACCGGAAACCGACCAAACAGGGCGGGTATTTTTTACAGCAGCCCATGCGCCCATTGCAGCGGGCAGGGCAAAGCCGATGGATCCCAGGTAACCTGACATGAGCACTGATTGATTTTTACATTCAAAATACCGGCCGAACGAATAGGTATTGTTTCCTACGTCCACAGCAATTACTGCACTCTCAGGAGTGATCCTGTTCATTGCATCAAAAACGGCGATGGAACTTATGCCTTTGCCCTGGTCATCTTTCAAGCGGCTTGCTTTCTCTTCTTTCCAAATTTTCCAGCGTTTAGCCACTTCCGGTCTTTGGTCAATGCTTGTTGTTTTTCCTGCCAAAGCATTTTGCATCAAACTACAAGTTACTTCTATTTCGCCCCAGAGTGCAGCATCCACTTTATGGAATTTGCTTAGTGCCATCGGATCGAAATCAATCTGGATAATTGGTTTTTTGGGAGTGATGCCTGTATGATTTGAGAAGGAGGCACCTAAAACTATCAACAAATCACTTTCGTTCATAAACCACGAGGCGATTGGTGTCCCGCTTCTCCCTAACACTCCACATCCCAAAGGATGGTTGTCGGCTATCAGTCCTTTACCTTTAAAGGTTGTGATTACAGGACTGTTCATCATTTCTGCCATTTTAGTTATAGCTGTCATGGAATACCTGGCGCCATGCCCGACGATGATTACAGGTCTTTTGGAACTTTTTATCATCCCGATAGCTTTTTCCAGTTCTTCTGCCGGAGGCGAAATTGTAAATGGCGTAAGCCTGCCCTCAGGGGTTTGTGCTTCCTCACCTTCAGGTTTAACAGTAAATTGAACCTCATCAGGGAAAGTAATATGCGAAACCTCCCGGTTGATAATGGCGTGTTTTATAGCCTGGGACATCAATTCGGCATGTTTGCTATTTTCCTGAACGGTATGGTTAAAATGGGCAACGGTTTGAAATGCCTTCACCAAATCTACTTCCTGGAAAGCACCTGTTCCCAGCACCTGTGTATTTACCTGGCCCGAGAGTGCCAACAATGGAACACGGTCAACTTTTGCATCCCACATGCCGGTAAACATATTGGTAGCACCCGGGCCGGCAATTCCGAAACAGGCAGCTGGTTTCCCGGTGAGCTTGGCGTATCCGCTTGCAGCAAAGGCTGCGGCACCTTCATGCCGGATACCGATATATTGCAATTTTCCTTTTTCTTCGAGGCGGCGCATGGCATCGGAAACACCGAGATTGCTGTGCCCCACCATTCCAAAAACAGTGTCAACACCCCAGTTCACCATCGTCTCCATCATCACATCCGAAATGGTTTCTTTGTGGGGTTGTTCTTCAATTAGACCAACATAGACTGCTCCATTTTCTTCTTTCACTTTAAAAGGTTCAACACCATCATCAAATCCGGGAGCTTTGCCGGTGCACGGATGGTAATCCCAACCATGCCACGGACATCGTAAAATTCCATTTTCGATACTTCCTTCACCCAAAGGACCACCTTGATGCGGGCATCGGTTATCAAGGGCACAAAATTTACCTTCAAAATGGGAAAGCGCAATTTGTTTGTCCCCCGCCGAAACTGTCATCACACGGCCTTCTGGAAGGGTATTTTTATTGTCCAGTACTTTGTGCCAAATTATTTTTTTACCCATGCTAGAATGTATTTAGATTCATGCTAATGGTACACCTCCATAGGTGATTCCTGTAAGATAATGCATATCCCGGTTAAAGGTGGTGAGATCGTTATGATTGAATTTGCTGAAATCATCGTAGCCACAAGCGCGTGCAATTACTTTCATTAATTTGTTTGAAGCCTGTAGGAAATTGGATAGCTGTTTTGCAGACATGCCAATTTGTATTCGTTGTCTCAGGCTTTCTTTTTGTGTGGCAACGCCCACCGGGCAATTATT
>CAZBDF010000012.1:11328-13507 GCA_964490385.1 uncultured Lentimicrobiaceae bacterium
TCTGCTTCAATATGGCTGGCCGCGATTTTAAATCCAATAGGAATTCCACCAGTTTTTTCGCGCACTTCTTCAGCTACAGCTTTAAAATCATTAGCTGTGAATAAGTCAGGAAAAGCCGCTGGAGAAATGGCTGTTTCGTCTTGCTTCAATCCATGTACATCGGCGATTTCTTTGGTAACTTTGTTTCCCGGTAGATGACCTCCGGTTCCTGTTTTGGCACCTTGTCCCCCTTTGAAATGAAAAGCCTGTACCTTCATTACTTTATCCCATGAGAATCCAAATTTGCCTGAAGCCAGTTCGTAAAAGTAGCGTGAGTTGCTTTCCTGTTCCTGTGGCAACATTCCGCCTTCGCCACTGCAAATTCCCGTGCCTGCCATATCTGCACCTTTGGCCAACGAAATTTTTGCTTCCCGCGACAGCGCACCAAAACTCATATCCGAAACGAAAATGGGAATATCTCTAATTCCAAAGGCTTTTTGGCTTTTGGGCCGATGACAACTTTGGTATTTACTGCTTGTTCATCCAACAAAGGCCTTGTTGCCAACTGTGCCGGCAAAAATTGAATGTCTTTATCATTTGGGCAGGGTATTTCTGTCAACCCCCATTGAGGCTGAAGGGCCATGATGGCCATGGTTTTTTAATCCGTTTTTTGCCAATTCAGCAATGTATCCTGTAAAAGGCTCGGTTGCTTCGGGATGGGTGTGGGCATATTGGCCAAGGTATTCATCCCGATTAAATGGCTGTGGATGTTCGGTGGCAAAAGCTTTGATTTCATCGGCATCCACAAAAACTGTATTATCCTCAACAAAAGCAGAAAACTTTGTTAAGACCTCTTTGTTATTGTATTCCGAAACTCCCGTATCGTGGCGGTAATCCCAACCATGAACTCCGCAAATCAGATTTTCACCCTCAATATGCCCATCAGCCATTAGTGCGCCGCGATGGAGGCAGCGGCCATAAAGTACCGAAATGTTGTTGTCGTATCGAACGATAACCAGGTCAACATTTTCAACCAGGGCATGTTTAGGTTTGCGGTCTTTTAATTCAGAAAAATTGAAGAGTTTAATTTTGTTCATTGTTTAGTCTTGATTTTATTGAGTAAAATCTCAATCCCCGAATCGAAAAAAGATTTGACCAATTCATGCTGCCCTTCTAATGTTGCTTCTTTTGAAATTTCCGAATGACTCAAAACGGCTCCATTCCAATTTGGAATCATCCATTTTCCAGCATCGATTGGCAGAAGGGTGTCAAGGCCATCAATTGGTTTTTCTGACCAAAAGCTCAGATAATAATAGGGCTCGTTCACCATGCTGTCGGGCATTGCCCATCCGATACCAATGGTTTGGGTAGTTTCCCCTTTTTCATTTTTCGAAATTACAAAGAAGGCACCGGTATCGAAATGATGTGGCCAAATTCTAATGGGTTCTTTCTGCTCAAAAAACCCGGTAATTCCATTGAGTACAATTTTGGCATTGTGGCGATAATTTGCATTTTCAATAAAATTGAATTCGTTTTTTACTGAAAAAACAGCACCTTCGTCAAGGGGATGGGACGGGATTTCGTAATGCAATTCGTTTTTAAAAGTACTGACATCAACACCCAATTCTAAAAGACTTTTCTTTAGCTCATCAAAAACTACCTGTTTTGTTTTTCCATTAAGGGAAATAGTTTTTCGGGCGACATTTTCCTTGTCCAGAATGTTTAGCTTTAAGTCTGTCATCTGCAAAGTCAACCGTGTACCATTCGGAATAGCATTGCCCTGAAGGAGTTTTCCGGAAGGAATGTATTCCATATTGGTATTGCTGTCATCGGCTTTCTGTGGTATTAAGTGATGCCCAACTAATGCGATAAATTGTGCTGCCTGGTGCTGTTGTTGAAGTGCATCATTCAGGCCATCGTTAAACGCGGTTGCCTGGAGTTTCCATATGTTGTTTGTAGTGTTCATGGTTTGTTTTTTTAGGTTTAAAGTTCGGTGTGCCGAAGCAAAACTTCGAGTCCCGGATTCACGAATCCGAGGATTTGGAACATGCACGACCAAAGGCCGGCATTCGATGTTCCAGGATAAATTGTCAGACAGTTGCCCGTTAATTATTTAGTGTAATGAGTATGGAAAAGTATTACATGTTTTATTGTTCCAGGATAAACTGTCAGACAGTTGCCTGCTAATTATTTAGTATAA
>CAZBDF010000012.1:13607-17515 GCA_964490385.1 uncultured Lentimicrobiaceae bacterium
GAGTATGGAAAAGTATTACATATTTTATTGTTCCAGGATAAACTGTCTGACAGTTCCAGTCCCCGCAAAAGCGGGATTTCCCCGTACGAACGGGACAGGCGCTATGCTCAACTTCCGTCTTCTTTACTCCTTCACTTCCGCTCCATGCCAGAAGGCGATATAGTTTTTTATTTTGTCGGCCAAGCCAGATGGTTCGGGATAATACCAGGCGGCATCTTTGTTGGTGTTTCCATCAACTGTTACATCAAAATAGGAGGCTGTCCCTTTCCAGTGACAAACGGTTTGGGTTTTGCTCCCGGATAAATATTCTGATTTCACTGATTCGGCAGGGAAATATTGATTTCCTTCGATGTTGATGGTTTTGTTGCTTTCGGCGATTACTTTACCATTCCAAATTGCTTTCATACTTTTATATTTTTAGATTCCACATAGAATTTACAAAGTATTGTCGCTTATCGAAGAAACTCCTTACAACTTCAAAACCGGAATTTTTTGCCAAATTGTTAATCATTTCCATATCGTACTTTTGAGATATTTCCATGAAAATACACTCACCCAAATCGAATGCAATGGTTTCGTTTAATTTGGTGAGTAAGACCTCTTGCGTTTTTTGCGAAACCAGGAAACTTTTTGCCGTACCGCTTTTCGGATTGTATTCTTCACGATGATTAAAAAACCGTAAATCAAAATTACCACCCAACTCATCATTGATCCTTTGAAGAAGGTTCAAATTGAAAGCAGTAGTATGGCCATGTGGGTCATCATAAGCCTTAAGAATTAACCCGGGGTCTTTTTTCAAATCAAATCCAATGAAAAGCAAATCGCCAGGGTGCATCACTGATTTGAAACTCGTGAGTAAATCCACCGACTGCTGCTCATTGAAATTTCCAATGTTTGAACCAAGAAATAGTAAAATCTTTTTCGTGTGATCATAGGCGTTGATCTCTTCCAGGATATGGTGGTAATCTCCAATCTTTCCATGGACATCAAGATTGGGCAATTCCTGTTTCAAATCATTTACCAATTGCTTTACTGCTTCACCCGATATATCGATCGGGATATACTCGAAGTGTACCTTTTTATTTAAAAAATGAGATAAAAGGATTTTGGTTTTTACACCATCTCCAGCGCCTAATTCAACCAATGCAAAATGATTATCTTGTTCGGCAAAAGCTTCAAATATTTCCTGTTTTTGGGTAGTGAAAATTTCCGTTTCACAATCGGTGAGGTAATATTCGGGCATCTGCATGATATCCTGGAATATCCTGCTACCCCGCTCATTGTAAAAATATTTTGAGGAGAGGTATTTTTGTGGAGCAGAAAGGCCTTCCTGGACATCTTTTGCGAATTCGGTGAGGGTTGTTGTTTGTTCCATTTTTTGTTTGGGCTAAAGCCCTAATGATGTTTTTGTTATTTTAATCTCCGGGCTGAAGCCCGGAGCAAGTCATGAAGTAGGTACTCCTGTTTCAAAGGGATTCTCCGGGTCATTGCTCCACTCGAACCATCCTCCATCGAATACCGAAACCCTGGGCCAGCCCATAAGCCAGGCATTAAAAAAAGCTTCGCTGCCACGCCAGCCCGTTCCGCAATAAAAAGCCAGGTGTTTGTCGGGTGTGATTCCGGCATCTTTCCAAATTTTGATGATCTCACCAAATTCTCGGGTGGTGTGATCGAGGTTGCGGTAGTTTTCCATGTGATAGGCATCAGAACCGCAGTTGCCAAAAATAGCGCCCGGGATCCGTCCTTTTTTCTCGATGTAATTATAGCCGCTAACTTCGCCGATATATTCGGGCCAGCTTCGCACACAAACCAAATCACCATCGCTTGAGGCCAGCAGTTCTTTTGCCTCAGGAACATCAACGGCAAGTTCGGGTTTTTGAGGGATGCTAGCACCAAATTCCACAACTGGTTGCTTTGGAACATCCTCCATGCTTACTTCAAATCCTGCATCCTGCCACGATTGAAATCCGCCATTGAGCACCCTAACATCCTTCACCCCGGCGAACATCATTATAAATGCATTTCGGATGGCCCCAATATCTCCGGCAGCACTTCCGGGAAACGGATCATCATTATCCGGAAACATAAATTTCCCATACAAAACTACAGTTGTATCCGAAGTAATTCCGTGTTGTTCGAGTGCGGCTTTGAGTTCTTTGGGTGATCTTCTATTCCACGTTTCTGCAGCTTCCAGGGCCAGGGTATCCATATCGATGGCTCTGGGAATGTGCCCGCTTAAATAGGCGTCGCGGTTACGGTAGTGTGAATGCACGACAATATATTTGTCGTTATTGAAATGTTGCGGAGTTTCACCTGAAATGAGCGAATTTACCCACTCTGCCGAAACAAGCTGTTTATATTTGTCCAAATGCTCCATCGGCAATTCTGGATTTGCAGACCATTCGTCAACAAAAGCATTGTAAACGTAAATATCGTTGTAGCCGGCATTGCCGAAGAATTTTGCAACTTGTCCTGCTTCCATTGCATCATATCCATAAATGATAATTTGATGCTCAGGCTGTATGCCTTTTGATCGGACAATTTCGATCCAGTCGAGGTATTTTGTCCATTTCAGGGGCAGGCTCTTCGCTCCCTTGATGTGACCACCACGTGCTTCGTTTTTCATGGCCCATCCATTATATGTATCAACAGGGCGTACGTCAATGATAATACCTTGATTGCTTTCGATATTTGAAATCAACTCGGTGGTTGAAATTTCCTTTAGTTTTATATCCATATTTGAATTCGCTTGCTTTGTTCCTGTAATTGGCAATTTTTAGACGGCATAAAACTACTTCTAAAATTAAATCATCGTTTTATAAAATTGCTTAAAAAATGAATGGAAACGTGAAGATTTAGTTCACGATCCTATGCATTATTACAAAAAAAAGTCCGGGGTTATTTTACCTGTAATATTGTAGTTGATTAGAAAATTGTTTCACTTTCTGTCGGATGGATGAGTAATTCCTGACAAAGTGGGGAGGGAAAATAATCAGTCACCCCTTGAATTACTCAAGACAAGATAGTAAATACCTGGGTGGTTCGTATGATGCCTGGCAAAAATTCAAGGGGTGACTTTTGTTAAGTCACCCCCTGAATTGCTCGTGAATAAAGTATTTATCCCCGGGCATAATTCATTAGCCCGGTAATAATTCAGGGGGTGGCTATTATAGATTATTATTGCTTTATAAACTTCATTAACTTTTGTCCTGTATCCGTTGTAAGATGCAAAATATATGCTCCTTTATTTAATGCAGAAACATTGAAAGCGAAAGAACCGGGTTTGTTTATATCCTGGAAATGTAAAACCTGCCGGCCAAATACATCGAATACTTTAATGTCTTTAATTATTTCTGCTTCATTTGTTGTGGATATATAAATTTCATTGTTTGACGGATTTGGGAACAATGAAACCTGGTTTGAAATTGGGCCGGTTTCATTCAGGCCAACTGTGCCAGAAGTGATGTCGTAGGTGGCAATAATGCCGTTGTCGCCACAAACCCATCCAAGTTCATCGTTAAGGAAGAAAATGTCTTTTAAGGCACTTCCTAATTCCTGTCCGTTATCCCAGGTCGTTCCTCCATCGAAAGTATGAAAAACAATTTCTCCGTTTGTTACCCAGCCTTCAAGTTCAGATATAAAATGCAAGTTGGATATATAACCGGATTGAAAGTCGTAACAACTTTGCCACGTGTCGCCTCCATCAGAAGTTTTAAACAGAAGGTTTTCGAAAGTAGTTGCATAGCCCACATCTTCGTTTACAAAAAATATGTTTTGCGGTGTGTAATCATCAAAAACGTTGAGCAAAGTGATTTCCCAACTGTCACCACCATCTTCAGTCATAAAAATTTGTTTGCCTTGCGTATCAGAGAGCCATCCTTTATGCTCATCCAGGAAAAACATAAATT
>CAZBDF010000012.1:17525-19924 GCA_964490385.1 uncultured Lentimicrobiaceae bacterium
ATTGAAAGTATGGGTCGCCGGTTACTGATTTATCTATCCAGGTTTCGCCATCATCAATGGTTTTTACTAATTTACCACCCGAAGAACACATATAACCTGTATTATTATTTACAAACTGCAAACCGAAATATTCGGTTGAAACTTCCGGGACATCCACAGATTGCCATATCTCCCCACCATCATTTGTCTTTACCATTTGTGAGGCAGTATTTAAAAAATAGCAAGATGAACCGGAAAGCCACATCCTGCAGAAAGGCCCGTTATCTAAAGTTGTGTTGTATTGCCATGTTTGGCCACCGTTTGAAGTTGAGAACAAATCCCTGAATTCTGTTTCTCCTGCAATGACAAATCCATTTTGAGGGTTAAAAAAACCAATTTGCTGAATGGTGGCCAGTAGGTTCTGGTTCATGCTTTCCCAGGTGCTCCCTCCATCCAATGATTTGTAAATGCTTTTATCCCAATGTAAAGTAATTGCCCCCTGGCTGCCCCAACAAGTTGTGCCTCTTATTATTGGGTAATCTTCTCCGATATAAACAGTAGAATCCCAGCTTTGGCCACCGTCAAAGGTTAAATTAACACCAACAAAACCAAAGACAATTCCTTTGTTTTCATCCCAGAAGTGGATGTCCTGATTCTGGTTATATCCAAAACTCATATTTTCCCAGGTGAGCCCACCATCCATCGTTTTTTCGAGGGCACCATCTTCACCACAAATCCAACCTTCGCCGGACTCTTTAAAAAATATTTTCTCATAAAATTCATTGTCGGTCGGGGTCGTCTCAATCCATGTTTCACCTCCATCATCTGTTATTTTTACTATTCCACCCATACCAGGTAAAGGGCCGCCAACAAGGCATCCATGCAATTCATCCGTAAAACGAATGCTGCTAAAACATATTTTTCCCGGCAAGGTATTGGAAGTTTTGACCCATGTTTGTCCACCGTCAGTGGTCCGCAGCACTATTTGGTAAGTCCCCACGATCCAACCGTTTTCCGAATCTAAAAAATATACATCCATGAAGTCGCCCGTTGCTCCGGGGCTTACTTGCATTTCCCAAGTTTCGCCGGCATTTGTTGTATGGTAAATCTTGCCCCAGCCAACTGCCCATCCTTCATGGCCGTCAATAAAATAAATGCTCCAAAGTGATTCGTTTGGGCTGCTGTGCTGAATTTCCCAGGTTTCGCAGCCATCCTTTGTGTGCATAATTAATCCGCCGGTCCCTACAGCCCAGCCTTCCAGGTCCGAAACGAAATGCGCGTCAATCAAATCGCTGTCGGTAAAATAAGGGTGGGTTTTTGTCCATTCATTTTGTGCTATCGCAAATGTGTTAATTGCTATTAGCGAAAGAAGTAAAATTAGATTTTTCATAATCTTTTTGTTTTTAATTAATATTAACAGCAAATATACTGAAATAAAATTGAGAAATTTTCGCTTTTTATTTTTTTTTTTTGAGTGTGGGATTAATTTTATTATTGATTGTGAAAGATAGAAGAAGAGGTAGATAAGATGCTTAAATAATAGATTTGCAAGGCTTTTATATTTGTGAATACCTGTTCCTGATACGCGATTCTAATATAAGATTTTTGTTTTATGTCGAACCCAGGATAAAAGGTTTATAAATCTCTTTTTTTCGATAGGTGGGTATTTTGTAATCCTCGGCTATGAAATAACGGCTTGTTTCAACTTCCCAGCCTTTCCTGAAATCAATATCTGGTTTGTCTTGTGGAGAAAGGTTTGGTAGAAGGATTTCTCTCAGGATATTCTTTTCTATTTCAACTTTTCCGTTCAAGGGTTTTTCGGAAAAAACCCAGCAATCTAGGGATAGCTTCTCTTTGTCGGTTATAAGCTTAAAAATTACGGGGCTTTTTGAGTTATTTCTGATTTTCAAATCTTTCAACCCATGAACGTAAGTTGCATCGCGGCCCAAATCGATGAAGCGGTCGTCGCCCCATAAATCAGTGCTGTGGTTGTGTTTTTCGAGGATTTCGAGATTGGCTTTAAATGCAGCATCAAACAATATGGTGCTCACCAAGCATAGGCCGCCTCCATCTACATAAATAATTTTTCCATCCGAAAACATTGGGCCACTTTTGAAACCAAGCTTTTCGGAAGTGCCTTTAAAAAATCGTCTCAACGACAAGACTTCACCTTTTTCCAAACAAACATTGTTCAATAATTCTGATCCCAAATTAATGTTGTGGATTCTGTTGAGATTGATCTCGCCCAGTTCGGGACGCCAGTTTATTTTGAGTTGGGCATGAGAAAGCAGGTGCCATGCATCGGTATTTACTTGCGTGTTCTTTTTGGTGCTTATCCTGAAATAGTAACCCTTGAAAAGGCATTTGAAATCGTCGATGGCAAGACGTAGTTTTTTATATTTCATCGGCCTGGTTTATCG
>CAZBDF010000012.1:20024-22308 GCA_964490385.1 uncultured Lentimicrobiaceae bacterium
GTTGAAATCTTTTTCTGTTGCCGATTTCTGGTAGTCATTAAAATATACATCATCCCTCAAGTCAGAAAACTCAATGATTTTATGAACGAAGGCTTCCTGACCGAATTTCTTTTGAAGCAGCTTAAGGTTAAATTCTGAATTAGACGGATGTGAGGAGACCAGGCCAAGCGTGAATATTTTGAAAGAGGTATCGAAGGTGAGAAGGTGCACCCGCTTGAATGCTTTAGCCAAAGTTGCCGCGGTAAGCGTTGAATCAGTGCCACCTGAGAACCTTAAACAGATATTAAGTTTTTTAGGATCGTCCGGGATTCTTGAAAACTTGTGGTTTGGAGGGTTTTGATTTGTAGGTGTGTTGTTGGCCTTGTTTGCAGAGAAGTAGCCTTTTATAATTTTCAGGACGATGAGAGGGGAGGACAACCAAAAAATGAAGACAACCCTTTTATCCATTTTTTTTGGAAATCTATCAAACAAAGTAATCAATGCTTTTTCCAGCTTCTTGAGCATAATGTTTTTCTTTATAAATGCGCTTCAATTATTCAGGTTTGGTAAAGATAGTTTTTATTTCTATAAAAATAAACGGCCATTTCAGTGTTTAACTAAAATGGCCGCTAAATAATTTGAAAGTTAGTTTTGGATGATAAAAGAGCGATAATGGAATTCTTAACCTATCCCTATACCTTATTCCCCTTATACACCCTATACCTTTTCTACTTCAACCACTTGTCGAGCCAATTGAAGAAAGTACGCTGCCAAAGGATGCCGTTTTGTGGTTGGAGTACCCAGTGGTTTTCATCCGGGAAATAGAGGAATTCAGCAGGGACATCAACCAATACAGCGGCGTTAAAAGCTGTCATACCCTGGGTAAATACAACCCTGTAGTCCAGTTCACCGTGGATGATCAAGATAGGTGTATCCCAATTTTGGACAAGTTTATGAGGTGAATGTTTGTAAGCTCCCATGGCTACTTTGTTGTCGAAGTCCCAGAAAGCGCCGCCTTTGTCCCAGTTTTCGAACCACATCTCTTCGGTTTCGAGGTATTGGGCTTCTTCGTTGAAAATTCCATCATGAGCGATAAAAGCTTTGAAGCGGCCTTCGTGTATGCCTGCAAGATAAAATACTGCGTAACCACCTGCACTCGCACCAATGGCACCAAGTTTTGTTTCATCAACATAAGGCTCTTTGGCCATTTCATCAATTGCTGTGAGGTAATCCTGCATGCTCTTGCCATGGTAATCGCCGCTGATTTGTTCCTGCCATTCCTGTCCAAAACCGGAAACTCCCCGTCTGCTTGGTGCAACGATGATGTAATCATTAGCAGCCATGATTTGGTAATTCCATCGGTAATGGAAGCTTTGGCTGAGCGGGCCTTGTGGGCCACCTTTGCAATAAAGCAAGGTTGGGTATTTTTTGTTGGGATCGAAATCAGGTGGATAAATAATCCATGTTAACATGTCTTTTCCATCGTGGGTTTTCATCCACCGTGCTTCGGTTTTTGCCATGGTTAACTGATCAAGCAAATCTTTGTTGGTGAAGGTTATTTGCTGGGCTTGTCCGCTTTCAGGATTTACAGCAAACAATTCAGTAGGTAATGCCATGGTCTGTTTGGTGGCAATCAGTTTATCGCCGGCGAGGCTAACACCACGGTAATCGTGCAGGCCTTCAGTAATTTTCCGTATCGCACCATCAGCAAGCCTGAACTGATAAATCTGGAATGTGCCTTCGGTATCGCTGGTAAAATAGATTGATTTGCTGTCGGCAGACCATTGCAAACTTCCGGCATTTTGGTCGAAACCTTCGGTAGCATAGGTCTTTTCTCCTGTTTTTGTATTTAAAACAAACAGGCGGTTCTGGTCAGATTCGTAGCCATCGCGTTCCATACTTTCCCAGGCAATATAATTTCCATCGGGCGAATAAACCGGGGCAATATCAAAGCCCATCATGCCTTCGGTGAAATTCTTGGTTTTTCCGGTTTCGAGATTGTAGATGTAGTTATCAGAATTAGTGGACAAACTGTACTCTTTGCCAATCTGTTTTTTGCTTGTGTAAGCTATCGCTTTGCTGTCGGGCGACCAGGATATTTGCTCCATTCCACCCCAGGGCTTCATGGGTGCGTCCCATTCTTCTCCTTCAAGGATGTCGGTGTTGTTTGATAATTTCGAACCATCATAATCGGCAATAAAAATGTGGCTGTAAGTATCCACCCAAACATCCCAGTGGCGGTACATCAGGTCATTCATCAAGCGGCCTGTAGCTTTGGGGAGGCCATCATACAAATTTGCAAACT
>CAZBDF010000012.1:22408-23548 GCA_964490385.1 uncultured Lentimicrobiaceae bacterium
TTTTTTCATATTGATATAAATTAGATTAGTTTGAAATTTTAAGTTGCGAAAGTAAGAAAATAACGTGAAATGGGTTGAGAGTTTTGCGTTTTGCGTTCTGCGTTTCGCGTTTGGAGTTCAGTTTGGTTTTGAGTCTCGGGTTTATTTAATGCATACAAAATATTGAAAATAGTAATCAGGGTCGCTTTGAGGAGCTTTTTTGGCTCTGGCTTTTTTGTGCTAAAAAAACTCCATACAGATAACAGAGTTTGCTTCGGTCGTTCCTCCCTCGCAAAACCTTGTTCCATAAGCAACTATTATCATGCAAAAACTAGAAACTAAAACGGGCTATTGCGAGCGAAGCGAAGCAATCTGACTTGTATTCAAGTAATCAGTTATAAAGGAATACTACCTTCTATGTTTTTATTTTTACTTTTACTTCTTCCTCAGCTCCCAGCTCTCTGCTTTTTGCTCTCTGCCCTACTTCTTTCCATTTCCAAAAATTTCCTTATTTTTGTGAGAACCAATTTCAAAACGCAATGAAAAATTTTACATCTATTTTAACAGTCATTATCTTTTTTACTATTGCTACGTCATCTGTCGATGCAGCTAAAATCCCCTCAAGTAAAGTTGAAACAGTGGCAGTCAATTTCTTTTGGGAGCGCTATAGTCAGTATTTCGATGCCAGGTACAGCAATCTTGAAATAATCGAAAGCATTCCGGTTTACACCGACGGAAAATTGGTTTATCATGCCATAAATGTTAACCATGGCTTCATACTGATTTCGGCCTATGATGAAGCTTTTCCTGTCTTAGGATATTCCTTTACCGACAAATATCAACAGTCAACAATCCATGAGAGCTTTAAGGAATGGACTGAACAGTATGCTCAACAAATCTTGTTTGCTGTTGAGGGCAAAGCTCCAGTGACAAAAGAAATTTGTACTACATGGGAAAAATACTCAGACCCAAATTTTAAACTCGACAGTAAAGCTGATTTTCGTGATATCGAACCTATGCTCACTTCAACCTGGGACCAGGGGAAGTATTACAACCAGATGTGCCCTGCCGATCTTTCTGGTGTTGCCGGACATTGCGTAACTGGTTGCGTTGCCACTGCTTTGGGGCAACTTGCATATTATTTCAGGCATCCACAAATCG
>CAZBDF010000013.1:0-12682 GCA_964490385.1 uncultured Lentimicrobiaceae bacterium
TTATTTAATGGAATGAGTGCAAACATCTTGTTCATCACTTTAAATACAAGGGTTATGTCGTCGAAAGGTGTGCTCTCGGTAACTCCTTTTTTCTTGAGGCAGTAATCCCTCAGTTTTTCTACGTTCATTGTATAATATTTTTGTTGCTGCTGCGAATTTAATAGAAGTTTTTTGAAATAGCCTGGGAATCTGGGTGACATGGTTTAAAGGAATGGGATATAGGCTCTAACATTTCAAAACTAACCAACATGTTGTTAGTTTCACAAGATGTCAGGAATAGATTCCGCGAAGCGGCTTTAATTTTCAAATTTGCTCATCGGCAAATTTTCAAATTTATGTAGTGTCTTATTCATAAGATCGTTGCTTTTATGGAAAGAATTTTTTTTAGCCAAACTTTTTTGCAATAATAATTATTTCGATGGAGACTTGATATATGATTGGAGATTAACGATTTTTGATTTAAGAAGTAGATGAATGCCATACAAATCAAAAATAAACATTCGTTAATCATCAATCTGAAATCAAAATAATTTACTTGAATGACCAGTGTGATTAACCTCCTGCTTGGTACTGGCTCATCAAGTTTGGGGTTCATCAGGGGAACATGGTTTATTGGGGAAAATGCTATTTTTCGATGAGTGATTGCTATTTTGGATTTAGGGTTAATACTATTCGCATTAACAATTAACCATATAACAATTCAGCAATATAGCAAATCATTTACGCATTCTCGTATTGAAATACAGATATTATTTTTTGGTGTTTGTTGGATTTCGAATATTTTGAACTATTTTTGCGAAAATTTTTAAAACTCGTGTGAAATTTTTAGCACGGTTATTGCAAAGAAGAACCCATTGTAAAACTCAAATATTTAAAACTATGAAAAATCTATTACTATCCGCAATACTGGTTTGTTTTACCATGTTTGCTTTCGCTCAAAGTCTCGAAATCTGGTATGAAGGGGAATTGGTTGAAAATGAATCTACATTGTATATGCAGGGGGAGCCTTCCATTTCTGAAATTGTTATCGAAGTTGATGTGAAAAATATTTCATCTAACACACTTAATGTTCTTGCAAAGAAATTTGAGGTTGAGGTTATACCGGAAACTACCAATTTGTTTTGTTGGTTATTGTGCTTTCCTCCTTTTGTTTTCGAAGCACCAAGCCCTGATACACTGTCTCCAGGTGAAATCAGTTCAGAATTCAGTGGGCATTATACCCCGGGGGGATATGCTGGTGTAACTGTTATGCGCTACACTTTTTTTGATCAAAATAACCCAAATGATTCAGTTTGCTTTTATACAAATTATTTGGCAAGCACAGTTGGTGTTGACGAACTTGATAATAATAAGTTATCCGTTTCTAATGCATATCCAAACCCTGCAACAAGCCAGACTTCTTTTGACTATGTTTTACCACAGTCTGCTTCAAGCGCAAGTGTCAGGATTCATAATTTACTGGGGGCCGTTGTTAGAGAGGCAGTTTTAACTGACAAGTCAGGAAAAGCTACTATCAACGTTTCCGATTTAAATGATGGTGTATATTTCTACTCAGTTATTGTTGATAATCAAACCATCGAAACCAAGCGCTTGATTGTATCGAGATAAGCTTAAAAATATTTCATTAAAAAAAGCCCTCAGGATTTCCTGAGGGCTTTTTTATTGGTTTTATATGCTAAGATTTCTCCAATGCTTCACTCGTATTAATGACAACTAAAAATATTGAAATGAACAAATAGTATCTTCCAGGTTTCTCGTTTAGGAACATAGTAGGATTTTATCACAATAGAAACCTATTAGCAAAAACCTGGAAGGTCTCAGGTAGTTACAAATCATTTTGCGTAAAGATAACCACAAAACTGAGGCATTTGGATTTGGTCATCACTTATTGAGTTTTCCATTCCATCCTAAATCCTTGTCACCTCGAAGAATCCGCCAACAGGCAGAGACTGAGAGGCGTGTCTTTCTTATTTCTTATATCACAAATGCTTTCTTGATCTTATCCACATAATCCAGCTTCTCCCATCCGAAGTATTCCACTTTCTTGAAATTCTTTTCTACTCCATCAACCATTCTTTTATGGGTGCATTTATCTTCGTAAGCTACTTCTACATCTTCTGTAGAAACATCCCTGCCAAAGTGACCATAAGTAGTTGTTTTCAGAAAGATTGGATTCCTCAGGCCAAAACGATTTACAATGGCCCATGGGCGCATATCAAAAATGCTGTTTATTTTATCAGCAATTTGGCTGTCTTTTAAAACGTTTCCGTTTTCATCTTTAACTGTAGCAGTTCCGTGGGTGTTGATGAATAAACCAACCGGGTCGGCAACGCCAATTGCATAGGCCACCTGAACCAACACTTCGTCTGCAACTCCGGCAGCAACCATATTTTTGGCAATATGCCTCGCCGCATATGCAGCAGACCTGTCAACTTTCGAGGAATCTTTTCCCGAAAAAGCCCCGCCACCGTGTGCGCCTTTTCCACCATAAGTGTCAACAATGATCTTTCTTCCGGTAAGGCCGGTATCACCATGAGGGCCACCAATAACAAATTTACCGGTAGGGTTAACATGTAGGATGAAATCGTCTTTAAACAGATGCTGGTATCTTTCAGGAACCATCTTGATGGCCCGTGGGATTAAAATATTTTTGACATCCGACTTGATCTTCGCCAGCATGGCTTTCTCTTCATCAAAATCGTCGTGCTGGGTTGACACAACAATGGCATCAATTCTAACGGGATGGTTGTTATCGTCATATTCAACAGTTACCTGTGATTTTGAATCGGGACGCAAGTAAGTCATTTCTTTTCCTTCCCATCTTATTTTTGCCAATTCCTGCAAAAGGATGTGTGCCAGTTCGATAGGCACTGGCATATAATTATCCATTTCGCGGGTGGCATAACCGAACATCATACCCTGGTCGCCGGCACCTTGATCTTCAACCTTCTGACGGACCACACCTTGATTGATGTCGCTTGATTGTTCGTGGATGGCTGAGATTACACCACAGGATTGCCCGTCGAAACGGTAAGCTTGTTTTGTGTATCCTATATCGTTAATCACTTTGCGGGCAGTTTCCTGCACATCAACCCAACCATTAGTTTTTACTTCCCCACTTAGGACAACCAAACCTGTAGTAACCAATGTTTCGCAGGCAACTTTCGATTCTTTGTCCTGTTTTAAAAATTCGTCCAACAATGCATCAGAAATCTGGTCGGCAACTTTATCAGGATGTCCTTCAGAAACCGACTCTGATGTGAATAAATAACTCATTGATTTAAATTTAAATTAGTAATTCGTATTTGTTTTTCTGTCATTATGTAGTCTCTGTGTCGTTGTCATTAGCCTACACTGTCAATTGCGCTTCGCGCGTCATTTGCTTCGCGGTCATTAATTTGTAATTTGGTTTTACCGTCATTCATAGTGTTGCTACCAATGACCACCATTGACAATTAATGACTCTTTCCATTTCAATGATAAAATCAAAAAAAAAAGGTTCTTATAGTAAAATAATGTGGAAAATTGTTGATTGAAAGGATGGTAAAACATATTGTTTTAGCATTTTTTTAAATGGTTGCAATCAATCAAATTTTTCCATTTGGTAAAGGATATCATTCCATTGCCCTCATCCAATTGCCGACAAATGTAGTAAAAATATATGGCGGTCAACTAAATTTAAGATTTTGTAAGATTTTGAAAAATCTCCTCGAGCTTGTTTTCCTGTTTTCGCAGCGAAAGGATGTTGATGTCTAATTTTAAAGCAAGTTTAAAGAGATCCTGCCGGATATCTTTGTTTTTCCCGGCCTTGATTTTCCAGGTGTTTTTCTCAAGCAAGGTGATGCTATTTGCCGTCAGCGAAGAAAGCTGATTTTTATTGACAGCTTTATTGAATTCAACAATAATCGTTTCTTCGTTTTTGCCGGTATTTCCAAGTTCGGATATATTTTTATCGGCAACTATTTTCCCTTTGTGGATGATAATAACACGATCGCATATGGCTTCCACTTCCTGCATGATATGTGTGGAAAGCATGATCGTTTTTTTCTTGCCAATATCCTTAATCAGGTTTCTGATTTCCACCAACTGGTTAGGATCGAGGCCCGAGGTTGGCTCATCCAGGATCAGCACTTCAGGATCATGGATCAGTGCTTGTGCCAGGCCCACCCGTTGCCTGTAGCCCTTCGATAGCGCCTCAAGTTTTTTGTGTTGCTCATCGGCCAGCCCGGTAAGTATAACCATTTCGGCAACCCTGGATTTGAGATTTGGAAGTTTGTAAACCCTGCCTACAAATTCAAGGTATTCCTTCACATACATTTCGAGGTAAAGTGGATTGTTCTCAGGAAGGTAGCCGATCATTTTTTTTACCTCCAGTGGATGCTCCAAAACATTGAGGTCGTTGATAAAAGCCTCACCACTACTTGGAGGAATAAAGCAGGTAAGAATCTTCATCATGGTGGATTTTCCGGCACCATTTGGCCCTAACAAACCAACAATCTGACCGGGTTTAATTTCAAATGACACCTTGTTGAGCGCCTTTTGCTTATCATAAAGTTTTGTTACCTCGTTTACTTTTATCGACATGTTTTCAAAAATTTAAACCGCTTCTATGACAACTTTAAGCGCTTGAATTTATTTTCATGATTTACAAAAAAACAAAAGTTCCGTCACAAGGCGGAACTTTTAAAATTACTATGAAAAAATTCTTAATTAGTGTCAGCAAGAAAACTCATCATTTTTCAGGTCTTTGATTAGAAAACGTCAAAGACAAGGCTTTCGAAGTTTTGAAAATCAAGGAGTTTACTCTTGTAAATAACTGTTTTCAAAACGAGAGTAACGCAGTATTTGGCGTTTTCTTGCAAAGACTAATTATTCAACATTACCGGCATCACCAGCATAAGGATATCTTCATCCTTATTGTCATCATCAATAGGGATGAGCAAACCGGCCCGGTTGGGTTGCGACATTTCAATAATCACTTCCTCCGAATTGGTATTGTTCAGCATCTCCTGCAGGAACTTTGAATTGAAGCCAATCTCAAGGTCTTCGCCTTCGAAGTTACAATTCAGCCTTTCTACAGCTTCGTTGGAGTAGTCGATATCTTCGGCAGATAAAACCAACTCTTTCCCCGAAATCTTAAACCTGACCTGGTGTGTTGATTGATTTGCAAAAATTGAAACCCTCCGGATTGAATTGAGTAAAGGAGCCCGTTCAATTTGAAGTTTATTTGGGTTTTCGATGGGGATAACAGCGGTATAATTCGGATATTTTCCTTCAATCAGTTTACAAATAAGGTGAACATTCCCAAAAGTGAAAAATGCACTCTTATCGTTGTATTCTATCTTTACATCAGTATCGTGCTGCGTGAGGATATGTTTAAGCTGGTTGAGCGGTTTGGTGGGCAGGATAATTGAAGTTTCAATATCCGATTTAACGTCGAGCCGCGTGTATCTCACCAGTTTGTGTGCATCGGTGGCTACAAATGAAATTTTGTCTTCAGAAAGCTCAAGATAAACCCCGGTCATTACCGGTCTGAGTTCATCATTCCCTGCTGCAAACACCGTTCTTACAATAGCTTCGCCAAGTGTTTGCGAATTTATGGTCAATGAATTCCCTTCCTCAACAATTGGTGTTTCGGGGAACTCCTGACCGTTGTGGCCACTTAATTTATATTTTCCTTCGCCGGCCAGCATCTCGATGGCAAAATTTTCGAGGTTAATGCTGAAAGTCACTGGCACGTCGGGAAGTGTTTTTAAAGTGTCGAGCAGGATTTTTGCCGGAATTGCCACAGTACCCGGTTCTTCGCTCATACTTAATTCCATTTTTACCGACATGGTAGTTTCCAAATCCGAGGCGGTAATCTTCAAGGTATTTTCTCCAACTTCAAACAGGAAGTCATCCAAAATGGGCAAGGTATTGTTTGAACTCAAAACCCCACTAATTGCCTGTAAACTTTTCTGTAAGGCATTACTTGATACAATGAACTTCATTTCTATAATTATTTATTTTGACTTTTGTTATGATCTTTATGATACAAATTCCGGTTAAACCGGATAAATGCTTTGATTTTAGAACTTGATAACGAAACACCAATAGATTTTGTACAAACTTAGCAAAAAAAGCTGTTCAGCATGATTTATTCATTTCGATTTTTTATTAAGAAATTATGTTAATAAAAGATTGTCCATAAATAATCTACCTCAATCCTGCGTAAATAGGCTATCTGGCTGAACAAAAGAAATGCTTTGAATTGTAACATTGATCGTTTGAGTATCAAATCTTGTTGTTAGCAATTATTTTTTCTTTAGTGTGAATTTCGATTCTGTGCCCTTTAGTAGCCTTTTAATATTTTTTCGGTGGGTGATAGGTACAAAAATACCCACAAACACTGCTAATATTATCAATGGGATTGAATCCTGGTGGAAACCAAAAATGACGATCAAGGGAAAACTGATGGAGGCCGTAATTGATGCCAGCGAAACATACTTGAAAATAATCAGCATCCCGACAAAAATGGCAACTACTATCAGTACTTCCATCGGATAGACGGCAATGCCCACGCCCAGAAGTGTTGCAATGCCCTTGCCTCCCCGGAAGCCGGCAAATATGGGAAGTACATGGCCAAGCACAACAGCCGTGGCAACGATAATTTCGTAAATGATAAAACTATCTGAAGGAAAATTGTCAGGTACAAAATAGCGTACCAGAAACACGGCAAGCCAGCCTTTAAAAACATCAAAAAGCAAGACCGGTAAACCTGCTTTCACCCCAAGCACCCGGATGGTATTTGTGGCACCGGCATTTCCGCTGCCCTGTGTCCTTACGTCAATGCCGTAAAAAGTTTTGCCAACCCAAACCGCTGATGGTATGGAGCCGATTAAATAGGCCAGAATAATTCCGAGGATAAGGTAGAGTGTTCCCATATGTTAAAGTGCCTAAAGTTAAGAGTGCCTAAAGTTGAGCGTAGCGAAATCCCGCCTATGCGGGGTGAGCTAAAGTTAAGAGTGACTAAAGTTTAAGTTCATAAAAATAAACAAAAATCCTTTAATCGATAAAAAGCAAAAACTCCAGTTTCATTTATAGGTAGGGATCTCCCTTGCTTTTAGCACTTCAGTTCGCTACAAGTACTTTAGTCACTCCAAGTACTTTAGTTCACTCCAAGTACTTTAGCTCACTCTAAGTACTTTATTCACTCCAAGTACTTCTTACTCCTCCGGTGTATCTCCTGACCTCATGTCCCGCAGAAACCTGTTTTTCTTTTGGGCTGTTGAAATAATATAGCGATAGGCCACCTCATTTTTCCCTGCTTTATTTTTGCGGTCACCATCTTTAACTTCTCGTAAAATTTTATTAAAATCGGTATGCGATGATATGGCTTGCATAACATTTTTGCTGTAACTGAAAAAATACCAATGCCGTCGGTCAACCTCGATGTAAAGGTTCAAAACATCGCCACTTCGTTTTTTAACCACTTGAAGATAGCCATCGTAATATTTATTTATCTGTTCGCCCAAAATACTTCCAATTCCAATTTTCCCAACAGAAAGGAAGGATCGGGAGCCTTTGTCATAATACATTTCAACATCACCAAACACGATGCTTTTATTCAATGCTTCTGGTGTTGTACGGATGGTTCCGAAAAGGTTCAGGTCAGAGATAATTTTGCCTCCTTCCTCCGGCCCCAGAAGATTTAGATATGCCGCACGGATATGGGGCAGGCCAAGGTTGATCCCCTCGGTGTTGGTGAGGTCGAGGTTGGTTTGCATAAATTTAAGGGCTTCATCAGTAAAGAAAAAATCCAATATTGCAAATAACTTCAATCCCGTTGAATCAGGAATAATAAAGTGATCGATGCTACCAAATGACGAAAGGCTGACCTGCCCAAATTGTGCGCCAAACCTGATTTCCCCATTGGCTTTCACTTCGCAGTTTGAGGTATTCAAACTCATAAAGTCACTTTCGGGGGCCTTATTGGCAGTAATATTTATGTCTTCTGCTGAAGCAATCAGGAATTCTTTATCCTTCTTTCGTGTTTTGATAAAGCCATCCACCTGCAACATCATTGTGTCACTATAGTATTCTTTCCTGGAAAGAAAAGCCGGGTAAACCCTGTTGTTTTCGTTGGAATGGAAAAAAGCAGCATACAGTTTATTCTCGGCAAATTCTTGCGGTTCAGGTGCAACAGGCAGAATCAATCGCTCCGGATTAATGGTGTCATTAAATTTCACCCATTTTGAGTAATCTAAATCACAATCCTGGATGGGTTTGTAGGCGCCATCGAAATTAAGCAAAGGACTTTTTGCGTTGAGCACTACCTCCCCCCGGAAACCAAAGCGCGGACTGAATAAAAATTCCTGTTCCACAGCAATGTTTCCAAGTGCATAAGTTTGTTTAGCTGAGTCAACCCTTATATCGTCAAACTGTATGATTTGTGGTTCCTTGGCCGCATTAAAAAATGTATAGCTTCCGCTGGCATTATATAAATGCCTCGATTTTATGTTTACAGATGCATTATGTATCATGTGCTGTTTATTGGTAGTATCAGCAATGATTGTTGCATCTGTTAATGATTCGATATCCGCATTTTTCCTGATGAATACCTTCCCATCGCCCGGGAAAATGGCAGCATCAGCAATTTTTATGATCTTCACATCCTCGGCCACAAGCAGGCTGCTATCGAGGCTGAAACTTGCGTTTAGGGTGTAAAATGCCAAAGAATCCTGTAAGGGGTGCATCGACATTAACTCCGAACCCGACAGGTCAACATCGATAATATCTTTAAGTGGCATAGCAGAAAGGTCAGGCATATCAACGCCGGGATAATTTCTGAAAACTAATTCCTTTCGATCAATAAACCAATCGAACTCATCCATGGTGCACATAAACCTGTTGAGCGGGAATTCGATGGCAGCTTTGCCGCTGTTGGTTTTAAAATTTCCGACCATCAAATCGAAATCAACATTTGCATTGTAATTGGATGATGACAAGGCAATGCCAGACTCATCAACAGACTCGATAAAAAAATCTGTTGTATCGGCATAAAATGAATGGTCGGTATATTCAAATTGACTGGCACGCATCCTGGCATCGAAAAATGCCATCCGGCCTTTTCCTGTGAGCCTTTCGGGGGTGAGCAACAAGTTACCACCCATAGTTGCCAGATCGTCAAACATTAGCATTGCACTGTCTTTGGACGTTATCATCATGCTATCACCATACGGAACCCAGTGCTGGTAAACATTGCTAGCTTTGAGTGAAGGGAAGGATGCCGTTGCCGCAACTAATTCCTCCATTTCGAGGTGTCCGGTATTTGCATTTGCCGAATCCAAAAAGAAAGTAACATCGCTACCCTGTGCTGTTGAATTTAGGTACTTTAAAGTTCCTTTTCCTTTGAGCCCCTTGTTGCTCAAAAATATTTCGGAAGTGTATTTACCCTTGCCATTGTAAATATCATATCCATCGGCAGGTGTGCTTGTAGTAAACCCTAATGAATAGTCGGGCTGAACCGTAAGTGGTGCAACGATTTCAGGAAAAATACCGCCTGAATTAAGGTACCCGGTAAATGACAGGCTATCGGTAGAAAAATCAGAAAGGCCCTCGATGGTGAAGGGATTTAGGAAGTAGTAAAAACGTTCGCGGTTGTAAGCCTCGCGGTAAGCACTATCGTGGTCGTAATAAACGTAAGAATTGGATTTTGTGTCGAAAATTGGATACTCCGGAAAATCCTTCAAGCCATTTTTATTTGTAGGATAATCAATCAACAGGAACCCGCTAATGTTTGAAATCACAGTATTCACTTCAACCAATGGCTTATAGCCTAAGACCGGGTCAGTGTCAAAAGCCCTCACTTTAAATTTCATCGACTCAATGTCGGGAAGGTTGAGCTTAAAGGTATCGTATTCGAAATAACAATCGCGGGCATTAAACTCGAACAAGCCTGCCTGTATCTTTCCTGAAAAAAGAAAATCAAGGTTTTTCCTCAGGATCACTTCCTCCTTCGATGGATAAATAAACACGTTTTGTGAATCGCTGATCGAGACTTCGGGCACCCCATTGATTTTCAAATCAAAATTATCAAGATCGAGTACGGCATTTTCCCTATTTTCAACCTCGGATGCAAAGATGATGACATCGTAATCAGTTTTAGCATTTTTTGAATCACAAAAATGATCTAGTTTTTCCGTGACATATGCTTTTTTATTGTCAATATCATAAAACAAAAAACCCTGTTGTGCCAGGTTGATTACCATGGCTTCGATTTGTGTTTCCGGGTAGTTCATGTACCTTGCAAGCTCATAAATAAAAAACTCATTAGTTTTATATGCCCGGGTATAATCCCTGATCCTTACAAGCGGATGCTTAAAATCGATTCCCTGAAGATGCAGGAACTGTTGCTCGGAGTAAAAGTTCTTTGAGGAAAACCACGCTTTGCTGGCAGTGTTATAACCCTTGGTTGACCGGAAGTTAATAACGGATTCATCCATGTCCCAGTAAACGGCCTCGCAGTAAATTTCTATGTCGTGAAAGGTGTCGAAATAAGGGCTTTGCACCACACCATCTTCAATTCTTAGCATCGAAACCTCACGCTTATCGTGGATGTATTTAAACAGAAGACCGCTATGGAAAATTGAATCCTCCTGATGGTAAATACTTACCCCGGCCCTCGAAGCACTGATGACGTCCATATTGATCACAAAACTTTTCGACCGTGCCACCAGCAGGTCAACATAATCATTTTTGTTTTTGTACGCTTTTTTAAACGAAAAAGTGGCGTCTTTATATTGATTGCCCTTGCCATACACCTTTGCCCCCTTCATGCCAAAGCCACCTTCAAAATCAATATCCTTGTAAATATTGTTGATATAAAGACTTTGAGAATAAGATTCGAATTGCGGATAGGAAACTTTATCAGGATTTATTATGTCAGTGGAAACCTTTTCTTCGAGCCTGCCCAATAAGACATCGGGAAAGTATTTTTTATTGACAAAACCCACAGAGTCGATCTCAAACCTCAGCGAATTCAATTTAATTTGGTAGTCATCCAGCCTTGCAAAAGTTTGGTTCTCTTCAAGGCCGGCCCTGCTCCAGAAGATTTTTCCATTACTTCCCTTCCAAATTTCAATTTCAGGAAAATACGTTCCGGAAGTATTGGTGATTCGGGTGCTGTCGGTTTTGGTTTTGCACTTCAGGTCAAATTTAGGAATTTCAACATAAAGCAATGTATCGAATTCAAAACGGTAATCGTGGCTGCAATACCATGCGAAGATACTGGATTGGTAAAGTGCATTGTGGTTGAGCAATCCTGATGAAAAGTCAAGCAGTTGCGCAAAACGGCGGCTGTTTCGTTTCGATTCAATGGAATGAAGCATGCCTGCCAACCAGTTGTTGAAGCTTTTTTCAGGATGGCTTTGCTCCTTAAAAATGGCAAGTGCATCAATGTATTCATTAAAATCAGGATAAGCTTTTACCCTTTTTTGGAGCATCAGGTTTGAAGTCTGGTAAATGAGCCGCTTTTGTGCAGGATCAAAACTTTCGGTAGTCCAGAGCTTGGAAAAGCGGTTCAGGGTTTCGAGCGACACTTCCCTATTTTTTTCAATCTTGATATTTTCGAAAAGTAGTGTGAGTTCCTGAATGAACTTTACCGAGTCATTGGAAAACGATCGTGGTGCCTGGGCAAAGCTTGAAAAGCTAACCAGAAAAAATAGTAACCCGATTAAAATATGTACCCGCTTCATTTTAAAATTTCAACTCAGTATAATTGAGCGGAAAAGTAATTGTTTTATTGTACCCAAAGGGTTACATCAGCTGCAGTTTATCAACAGGGTTATTAAGATAAAAGACGTCCGGCTTATAAATCAGGGGGTTCTGCATTGGAAATGTCACAGATTAAGTGGCATTCTGCTTGTAAGGTTCGGGTTACAAGTTACAAGGCAGACTATTGTTCCAGAACAATAGCCGACCATTTATTTTTGTTCAACTTTGTTTGGAGTTTCAGCCCGTGAGGCTCAGCTTTTTCCATTAGGTGATGGATGTCATTTTCGTAGAAGCCACTCATGAAAAGTTTCCCGCCAGGTTTTAGTGCTGCTGCATAACTATCAATCTGTTGTAACAAAATATTCCTGTTGATGTTTGCAATGATCAGATCGAACTTAACGTTTCCAATGGCCTGCTCATCGCCCATCTTTACGATGATATCACTGCAATTATTCCGTTCTACGTTCTCGAGTGAGTTTTTGTAAGCCCACTCATCATTGTCGATTGCGAGGATGTTTTTCGCCCCTTTTTTGGCTGCAAGAATGGCCAGCACGCCTGTGCCGCAGCCCATGTCCAACACATCCAAGTCGGCAACATCCTCATCCAGTAGCAATTCAATCATCATCGAAGTAGTTTCGTGATGGGCGGTACCGAAGGACATCTTGGGTTCGATGAGTAAATCAAACTCTACCTCAGTATTCACCGGATGAAAAGGTGCCCTGATGTGGCATCTGCCTGCGATGGTAACGTCTGGATAATTTTCTTCCCAGGTTTTGTTCCAGTTCTGATCTTCAATTTTATTGATTTCCCATGAAAATGGAAACATCAGTTTTGTCTCTTTAAGCGTTTCGAGAATTTGATTTTCATCGTAAAGATCCACAGGAATATAAGCCGAGATACCATTTTCGTTTTCAGCAAAACTATCAAA
>CAZBDF010000013.1:12782-23146 GCA_964490385.1 uncultured Lentimicrobiaceae bacterium
GATCCACAGGAATATAAGCCGAGATACCATTTTCGTTTTCAGCAAAACTATCAAAAGGGTGTTCGCTCAATAGGGCGATGATGGAATCTTTGATGTCCTGATTTGAAGTGCCCTCGAGAGATATGTTAATTTCGATACAATTCATTGGGCTATTTTATTACGGTTAGGCCAATAAAATATCAGCCGGTATTTTCAATTCCTTATACAAAGTTTTAACCATTTTGAGTGTCAGGTTTCTTTTCCTGCTAAGGACTTCACTTACCCTGCTTTGGCTTCCTAAATATTTTGCCATATCAGTTTTTGTCATTCCCATTTGCTCCATCCTGAACTCTATCGCATCTATTGGATCAGGCGGTGCAATAGGGTAATGTTTCATTTCCCAGGCTTCAACCAGCGTTACAAGTAAATCAAATTCATCTCCATTTGGTGTATCTATTGTCGAACCCCATAACTCCTCAATTCGTTTTATTGAATCATTATAATCGTTCTCTGTTTTAATAGGTTTTATTTCCATGATTAAATTGTTTTAGCATCTATTCTATCATACTGTTTATGCGTTCCGATAAAACGAATGAATAGCACTTGAAAATCGTAATCAATCAAAACAATAAGTCTATAAGTATTGCCTTTGATGTTAAAAACAACTCTCCCACCACCGACAATACTAGCAGATTGAAATTGTTGTTTAAGTTCATTTGAATTTTTCCAATCAGCACTTTTTGCATCGTGATACCATGAACGCAATGAGGTTTCTGCATTTGCATATTCGGGTTTTTCCCAAAATTCTCTCAGTGTTCTGAATGCAATAATTCTCATGTGACAAAAATAGTAAAACTTTAGTTACTTCCCAAATTGGTAAGTCTTAGTTTTACTTGTGTGAAGAAATAAGGAATATGATACTGAACTATTGATTGTACTTTAACCACTTCCACAATTCCCGATAACTCACCTTCTTTCCATACATCAATATTCCAGTTCTGTAGATTTTTCCGGCCATCCATGTGGTGGCCAAAAAGGAAAGAACTAAAATGGCCATTGAAGCAAATAATTCCACATAAGGAACCCCAAAGGGAATACGGATCATCATCACCACCGGAGAGGTGAGCGGAATCATCGAAAACCAAAAAGCTACCGGTCCATCGGGGTTGGTGATTATAAATTGAGCCATCACCAAGGACAAAATGAGCGGAATGGTGATAGGCATCATAAATTGTTGCGTGTCGGCTTCGCTATCAACCGCCGAACCAATGGCAGCAAACAAAGCTGCATACATCAGGTAGCCGGCAAGAAAAAAGAAGATGAATGCGCCAATCATTTCAAAGTAATTTACCGAACTAATTGCTTCTATTAATTGAACGGTCACATCATCTTTTTCAGTCATTTTTTCCGAAAATTCAGTAAGCTGCTGTCCATCCAGAATTTTTCCCTGCTCAGCAAAGAGGGTTTCTGATTTTGTTAGCGATGAGCTATCACTCATGGCAAGTGTAAATACAGATACTATGGCCAGTGTGAGAAATACCCACAGCAGAAATTGTGTTAACCCAACAAGGGCAACCCCAACAATTTTTCCCATCATCAACTCGAAGGGCTTCACCGATGAAACAATCACCTCAATGATCCGATTGGTTTTTTCCTCAATCACACCACGCATTACCTGGGCACCATACATAAAAATAAAAATGTAGATGAGAAGGCCCGAAAAAATGCCCAGCACCATACTTACTTCGGTAAAGCTTTTTTCCTCCACTCCATCAGCATCAATTTTAATGGTGTTGAGTTTAATGCCTGTTTTTATCGACTCCAGGATATCAGGCTGAACTCCGGAAGCTTCAAGTTTCAATTTCTCAACCTCCTTTTTCATTACATCTTTGATGTAGCTTTTCACATCCAATGATGGCTGCCGGTTCGAATATAGAATTCCGGTTGTAGGGAGGCTGAGTTGGGTTTGAGGTATGTAAAGCAGCGCATAATTTCCGCTCAGTTCAAGGTTGTTCTTCGCCGTTTCGATATCGATATTGACAGGGACAAATGTTAAGTCATTGGAATTCTTAAAATGGGGTTCAAAAATTCCGGTTTCATCAAGTACCTGAACGGTTTTTTCTTCATCCGAAATATTTGCAAGGTACAAGGGGATCACCCAAATAGAAGCCATAAGTAAAGGCCCCAGGATTGTCATTATGATAAAGGATTTTTTTTTGACCCTTGATAAATATTCACGTTGTATGATGATTGAAATCTTATTCACTTCTTGTGTTTGTTTTGCTGTTATTTTGTTTCGTACGTCATTTGCTTCGCTGTCATTTAGCTTCGCTGTCATTTAGCTTCGCTGTCATTTAGCTTCGCTGTCATTTATTGTCATTTGCTGCGCTGTCATTAAATAGTCATTTGGCTTCGCCGTCATTTATTGCAATTAATGACCCCCATTGACTACAAATGACTACCAATGACTACCAATGACCACCAATGACCTTTTAATTGGAAAAACACTTTATTTTCCATAACGCTATCAATTACCTGGAGAATTATCATTTCCTGTATTTCCCCGCTTAACCTGAGAAATGAATATATCGTTCATCGTTGGCATTATTTCCATGAAGCCATGTACTTCAAAATTGCCAATGGCCCATTTTAATAATTCGTTGGGTGAAGCATTTGTCGGCAGGCTTATCCGGGTTTTGGTATGGCCGTTTACTACCGTTGATTGGATAATTGAAAAATCAGCGGGAATAATCTCCCGGATCTGTAGCCCGGTGGTGGCATATGAAATTTCGAAAATATTTTCCTTGTGGGCTTCCTTGATATCGGCAACATCACCATCAAGGATTTTTTCTGAATTATTGATAAGGGCGATATGGTCGCAAAGTTCTTCAACTGAAGCCATGTTGTGGGTGGAGAAAATGATGGTAGCTCCATTTTCCCGTAATTTCAGGATTTCACTTTTAAGCAGGTTTACATTGATGGGGTCGAAGCCACTGAAAGGTTCATCGAAAATAAGGAGCTTAGGCTCGTGCACAACAGTGACAATAAACTGTATTTTCTGCTGCATACCCTTGGAGAGTTCCTCCACCTTTTTGTCCCACCAGCCAAGTATTTCAAATTTCTCGAACCAATATTTCAGCTTTTTAAGGGCTTCGCTTTTTTTCATGCCCTTTAGTTGTGCCAGATAAACGGCCTGCTCGCCCACTTTCATTTTCTTATAAAGTCCACGTTCCTCGGGCAGGTAGCCAATTTGCGAAACATCCTCCTGCGAGAAGGGCCGGCCAAAGAATGAAATTTCACCCTCGTCCGGTGCAGTAATGCGGTTGATGATGCGGATGAGTGTGGTTTTTCCCGCGCCATTAGGTCCCAGCAATCCGAATATCGAGCCATCCGGCACTTCGATACTCACCTGGTTCAGTGCCCTGTGCCCACTAAATTGTTTACTAATATTGGTTGCTTTAAGCATTGCTTAATGATGATGTTTAGAAGAGAAAGCAAAAATACGGTGTTTAGTATTCGAGTAGGGAAAATAAAATTATTTTGGAGTGAAGCCGGAAGCCGGGAGTCAGAAGCCCGAAGTCGGGAGTTAGAAGTTGGATGACCGATGACCAATGTCAATAAGTTAAGGCAATTATAAAGATGTATGATTGTCGATTAACGATTTTTAATTTAAGATGTACCTGATTATCATATTACAATAAATCAAAAATCAACACTCGTTAATCATCAATCGGAAATAAAACGCTTAATTAATTGACATTGGACTGATGACTGATGACCGATGTCCGATGACTGATGACGGAAGAAATAATGACATGACAAATGTGAGTTCGAAGTTTTTCGATTGGCTCTTTTGAAGCGTTCGCTTTTAATTTCATTAAGAGGTTTCATAATTGATATTTCAACTTCGAACGGCTGACAGCGACGCGGAAAAAGTAAATCATCCTTTCATCGTATTCGCTATTCGTTTGAAGTTTGATACATGTAGCAATTAACTCTGGCAAACAAAACAAGGTAAAAGCAATTAAGGAATTTTTAGTGAAACTTCAAACTCGCCCTTGTTATAATTTGGCGCATTTCTACTCCCCGCACTTTGCTCGATGCCCTTCGCCCTAAGCTCTCCGCCCTAAGCTCTCCGCCCTAAGCTCTCCGCCCTAAGCTCTCCGCCCTAAGCTCTCCGCCCAAAGCTCTCCGCCCTCTGCACCTACCCAAATACTTCCTTCATCCTGTTGAAGAAACTCTTATGGTTTTTTCCGGGCTTGGGAGCAAAATTAGGTGAAGCTGCCAGGTTCTCCATTATGGATTTTTCTTCCTTACTAAGGTTTTGTGGTGTCCAAACATTGATGTTTACCAGCAAATCGCCTTTGCCATAAGATTCGAGGTGGGGGATGCCTTTGCCTTTCAGGCGCAATACTTTACCACCTTGAGTCCCTGAATCAATTTTTATACGGGCCTTGCCACCAAGTGTCGGAACATCAATGGCAGTTCCCAGTGCTGCATCGGCAAACGAAATATAAGTATCGAAAATGAGGTTGTTTCCATCCCTGATCAAGGACTCATGTTCTACCTCTTCGACCAGTACGATTAAATCGCCATTGATGCCACCACGTGCACCGGCATTGCCCTTGCCACTTACCGAAAGCTGCATTCCATCGGCTACACCGGCCGGTATATTGATGGTGATCACTTCTTCATCCCTCACAATTCCATCACCACCACAGGACATACATTTCGATTCAATGGTCTGTCCTTCGCCACCACAGGTTGGGCAGGTAGAAGTGGTTTGCATCTGGCCCAGAAAAGTGTTGGTTACACGGGTTACCTGGCCACTACCATGGCAGGTGTGGCAGTTGGAGTAGGATGATCCACCCTTGGCGCCTGTGCCCGAGCATTCGTGACAATTAACATATTTATTGACTTTAATCTTCTTTTCAACGCCCTCGGCAACTTCTTCGAGTGTAAGCTTAACTTTTACCCGTAGATTGGAGCCACGGTTAACCCGCCTGCGCCGTGTGCCGCCTCCAAATCCACCACCTCCAAATCCTCCAAAGGCACTGCCAAACACATCACCAAAGTTGGAGAAGATATCGTCCATCGACATTCCAAATCCACCGCCACCTGCAGCACCACCTACACCGGCATGGCCGTATTGATCGTAGCGTTGGCGTTTCTGTGGATCGCTCAATACTTCGTACGCTTCGGCGGCCTCCTTAAATTTCTCCTCGGCTTCATTGTTTCCGGGGTTTTTGTCGGGATGGTATTTAATAGCCATCTTCCGGTAGGCCTTTTTAATTTCAGTCCCTTCGGCAGTTTTATTGATTTCGAGTATTTCGTAAAAATCTCTTTTAGTCATAGCGGATTATCTGAGTTTTGTAGTTTAGTTGCCAGCCTATTGGCCAACTACCACTTTGGCGAACCTGATTACTTTGTCGTTGAGCAAATAGCCTTTTTCGATTTCATCAACAACCTTTCCCTTTAAATCTTCGGTGGGAGCAGGTATATTGGTAAGGGCTTCATGGAAATCGGTGTCGAAGGTTTCGCCAATGCTCTTCATTGGGGTCAATCCTTTCTTCTTGAGGATGCCCATGAGTTTATTATAAATCAGCTGCATGCCTTCAACCGAAGTTTGTAAAGCATCATTGTCTTCCATGGCCTTTATTCCCCTTTCAAAATCATCGAGTACGGGCAGTAGATCGATGATGACCCCTTCGGAGGCAGTTTTCAACAGGTCCAGCTTTTCCTTGTTAGTGCGTTTACGGTAGTTATCGAATTCGGAAAATAAACGCAGGTATTTATCATTCAAATCGGCCAGGCTGGCCTCCAGTTCATCATTCTTTTCCTGAAGTTTCTTTTCGTTCACTTTGTCAGTTGATTTCGACTTTTTTGTTTTTGCATTCCGCTTATTCTTTGACTTGCTTTCTGCTTTTTGCTCTTCATTTGCCGCTTTGTCCTTATTTTCTGTCATGCTATTTATTCTGAATCAATAAATTAATATTCAATAAAAGTTGAATTCGGGTTTTACAAATAATTTGCCATACACCCGAATTGCGTCAAAATGTCACAGTTGGAAGAAGAAAGAAGGTAGAGGGTAGAAGATGGAAATAAGAAATACAGGAACTTGGTCCAAAATAACACTACTGCATACAGATAACTATTTGGATTCCATCACTCTCCCGCATAAGCGGGATTTCACTTCGCTCAACATCACTCCAGCATTCCAATACTCCCTCTGTCCGCCGAAGCCTTGGCGCAGGTGGAATATTCCATCACTTCCTTCTTATTATTTCACCAAATTATTTAAAGTCTTTTTCAGAGCTTCACCTCTAATATTCTTGGCGATGATGATGCCGTTTTTGTCCAGGAGGAAATTCATGGGGATGGCCCTAACCTGGTAGGTTTTAGCAATTTTCGAGCGCCAGCCCTGCAAATCACTCACGTGGGTGTCCCAGTCAAGTTTATCGTCTTCAATCGCTTTTAACCAGGCTTCTTTATCACTGTCCAGCGACACGCTGAAAATCTCAAATCCCCCGGCATCTTTAAATTCTTTGTTTTTGAACTCATTGTAGGCTTCGACCACTACAGGATTTTCCTGGCGACATGGCTTGCACCAGGATGCCCAAAAATCAACAAATACAATATCTCCCCTTAAATCATACAGGCTCGTTACTTCGCCCTTAGAGTTGTTCATGATGATGTCAGGGGCAATGTTTCCAATTAGGGTTCCTTTGTCCCTTTCAGATTGGCCAAATAAGGAAATGTTTTGTAACAGGCCAAATAAAACTAATATACCGATCTTATAAACTGATTTTTTCATTCTCTTGATTCTAATACTGAATTTCTAAAATAATGAGCCAAAATTTTATGGAACCTATATATTTTATAGTTGAGACAAGGCGTATTTTATAGTTGAGACAAGGCATGCCTTGTCTCCCCATATTTTTTTCCTAATCCACCCTGGTAATCTCAGCACCAATTGCCCTTAGCCTGCCATCAATATTTTGGTAGCCACGGTCAATCTGGTCGATGTTATCGATCGTACTTTTACCTTCAGCTGAAAGGGCAGAAATAAGCAAAGCCACACCTGCACGAATGTCAGGTGAAGTCATTTTGATGCCCCTGAGTTTGTGTTCGCGGTTAAGTCCGATTACTGTTGCCCGGTGTGGATCGCATAAAATAATTTGGGCGCCCATATCGATGAGTTTATCTACAAAAAACAAGCGGCTTTCAAACATCTTCTGATGGATTAACACGCTTCCTTTAGCCTGAATAGCGACAACCAGTGCGATACTGATCAGGTCAGGTGTAAATCCCGGCCATGGGGCATCCGAAATGGTCATGATCGATCCATCCATGAATGTTTCCACTTGATAGCTCTCTTGTTCAGGGATAAAAAGATCCCTTCCCTGGCGCTCAATTTTTATACCCAGCCGTTTGAAAACATCGGGGATAACACCCAACTGCTCATAATCAACATTTTTGATCCTTATTTCAGATTGCGTCATTGCTGCAAGGCCGATGAAACTGCCAATCTCGATCATATCTGGAAGCAGAGTATGCTCGCATCCCAGCAAAGTTTCCACACCTTCAATGGTCAGTAAGTTCGATCCGATACCAGTTATATTTGCTCCCATGCGGTTAAGCATTTTACACAATTGTACCAGGTATGGTTCGCAGGCTGCATTAAAAATGGTGGTTTTTCCTTTGGCCATGCTTGCTGCCATAACAAGGTTTGCCGTTCCGGTAACTGATGCCTCGTCGAGCAGCATGTAGGCACCACTCAACTTATCCGATTCTACTTTGTAAAAATTTTCATGAAAATCATAATCGAATTTGGCTCCCAACTTCTGAAGTCCGATGAAGTGGGTGTCTAAACGGCGGCGGCCAATTTTATCGCCACCAGGCTGCGGAATATAGGCTTTGCCAAACCTGGTAAGCAGGGGGCCAACTATCATAATTGAACCACGCAGACCGGAACCTTTTTTCTTGAATTCGTCAGACTTTAAATAGTCGAGGTCAATCATGTCGGCTTGAAAAGTGTAAGTTTCCTTATCAATTTTCTCTACCCGAACGCCCAGACTATCCAGTAGTTCAATGAGTTTAATTACATCCCTGATTTGGGGAATATTGTTGATAGTAACTTTTTCGGCAGTAAGCAGGGTTGCCGAAATGATTTGCAAAGCTTCATTTTTGGCTCCTTGTGGAGTAATTTCACCCTTTAGCTTTTTCCCTCCACAAATTTTAAACGAACTCATATCAGATTTTTGATTGCAAGGAATTGATACTTATTTTGTTCTTCTTCTACTCGTGTGGCCCTGACGTGGGTTGCTCTGATGTCGCGGCCCGCCATGTGATCTTTGATTGCTTTGAGGGCGCTGGTTGGCTTTTGCTTTGCGCTTATTGAGTGCCAGGATATCGCTTGTTGTATTTAACTGATGATCCTCGGCCAGTTCAAGCTTTCCTTGTGATAATTCGGCCAGGTGTTTAGTGATGAGGTCATCGTCAACCGATTCACGGTTCCAATTGAGGTATGATTTCTTAAGGTGGTTGGCAATAAGTTTAACGATGGCTTCTTTTTCCGGCCCATCTTCGATATCGATCACCTTTTGGATAATCAATTGAATGTTCCTGCCATAATGATGAAACCTGATACCGCCCTTGGGATAACTCAATATATCCGGTTTTTTAGCGAGACTCTCAGGGTCAGGCATTTTAAATGGGGAATCAACATCCAGTTTAAAATCTGACATGATGTACAAATGGTCCCAAAGCTTTACCCTGAATTCCTGCGACTCTTTTTGGTTGTGCATCTGCGCCATAATATCCACTATGGCATAAGCATACTGGGTTCTTTTATCACGTTCAGGAACAGTCAGGATGTGTTCAATCATTTGTTGCAGGTTCCTTCCGTATTCAGAGATTACCAGCCTTTTGCGTTGTGTATTGTATTCCATAATTATTTAGTTTTCCTGATTCAACAGGAAGAAAAATGGTATTATATCTTTAATTGAAAAGTCAAATTAGGCCAGTAGCTTGTGATGAAATCTTTAATGCCTTGGCGCGTACAAATATCTATGCAGATTTTAGTGATGATTATTTTGCAAAAATACAAAATATTGTAACTACTCGGATAACAAGCCTTGATAAGTAATTGTCAATAAGTTCAACCCTGTTATTCTTAACGCGGAAATTCCAAAATTCTCACATTGTGATGCCCCTGGCAAAAAACCAAAATTCGGAGACTTTATGGACTGGCTCTAACTTGCTTCCACTTCTGCCCTGAGCCTCTCAGCATTTTCGGCCAATTGAAGCTGGTCAATGATCTCCTGAATATTTCCATCGATGATGGATTGCAGATTGTAAATGGTAAGGTTGATCCTGTGGTCCGTCATCCTTCCCTGGGGGTAGTTGTAAGTCCTGATCTTGGCAGAGCGGTCACCTGTAGAAACCATTGTCTTTCGTTTCGATGAAATTTCATCAAGATACTTTTTGTGCTCAAGTTCGTAAATCCTTGTCCTGAGCACTGCCAGTGCTTTATTGTAATTTTTAATTTGTGACTTTTGATCCTGGCAGGAGGCAACAATTCCGGTAGGGATGTGGGTTAGCCTGATGGCTGAATAGGTTGTATTTACAGATTGTCCACCCGGGCCCGACGAACAGAAAGTATCCTTCCGGATATCGGAGGGGAGTAGTTCGATGTCGAATTCACCGGCCTCAGGAAGTACCACCACCGATGCAGCGGAAGTATGGACCCTGCCCTGGGTTTCAGTTTTTGGAACACGTTGCACGCGGTGTACCCCCGACTCATACTTCAACTGTCCGTAAACATTACTGCCTGATACGTTAAGAATAATTTCTTTGAAACCACCAACGGTACCTTCGGTCATATCCACTTCTTCAACTTTCCATTTCTTATCTTCGGCGAATTTGAGGTACATACGATAAAGGTCACCGGCAAAAATACTTGCTTCATCACCACCAGTACCGGCCCTGATTTCTACAATGGCGTTTTTTTCATCCGCCGGGTCAGCAGGAATAAGCATCAGGCGGATATCTTCTTCGAGTACATCCCGTCTTCCGTTCAGTTCAAGTAATTCCTCCTTAGCCATCGCCCTGAAGTCATCTTCTTTTTCATTCTTCAGAACATCCTTGGCCGAGGCGATATCGCTGTATATTTTTTTGAGTTCCTCGTAACCTTCAATAATGGGCTCCAGATCTTTATAATCCTTACTAATCTTGATGTAGCGCTTCATGTTCGACATTGCTGACGGTTCATTCATCTGCTGCTCAAGGTTTTTCCATCTTGTTTTAATTGCTTTTAATTTATCAAGCATAATTTATCTGGTGCTTTATTTTTTCGGGGTGCAAAGGTAGGATAAAATGCGTTA
>CAZBDF010000014.1:0-22721 GCA_964490385.1 uncultured Lentimicrobiaceae bacterium
TCAGAAATTAAAATACTTATTTCGTAAAGCCCAAATAGGGGAAGTGCTACTAACACCTGGCTAAAAACATCAGCGGGGGTAATAATGGCCGAAATAATCAGAACTACAACAAGCATGTATTTCCTATTTTTACGCATAAATTGTGGCGTAAGCACCCCGACTTTGGTAAGGAAAAACACAAAAATCGGCAGCTCAAAAACCAGGCCCACAGCAAAAGTTAACGAAACTACTGTGCTGATGTATGAGGTAAGGGCAATTTGATTTTCGACACTTGCACTCACATTGTAAGTCCCTAAAAACATAATGGCCAATGGAACGATAAGGAAGTAGCTGAAAAGTACCCCAATCAGGAATAGGAATGAACTCCAGAAAACTGCACCACCGGCATGGTCCTGTTCGTGTTTGTGCAGGGCAGGTTTTACAAATCGCCAGATTTCAAATATAATGTATGGGATAGCGACAATAATCCCGGCAAAAAGCGAAACGTACATGTGTATCAGGAACTGCCCGGCCATTTTGATGTTGATGAGTTTAAGGCTGAAGTTTTCAGTACAAAGTGCATCAGGTGAAATGGCACTCCAGTAACTTGAAGCAAACTGGCCCAATTGGCATAACAAACGGTTGGTGATAAACTCCGAAGATTTGGGCGCAAGAATAATATTCGTAAAAATAAAATCCTTGGCAATAAATGCAACAATAGCCAAAATGAAAACGGCAGCTACCGATCGCACCAGATGCCAACGAAGCTCTTCCAGATGTTCCCAAAAGGTCATCTCCTGTATTTCAGCCTCTTCAATGGGATCGGTTGTTTCTTGTTCTGCCATTAATTTTGGAATAAGAGCGCAAACTTACTGAAAATTGGAAGAAGAGTTGCAGGTTACAAGTAACAGGATGCAGTCATTGTAACTTGTAACCTGCAACTTGCAACACATTTATAATAAAAACAAATTTTGTAATTTTAACACCAAAAAATCATGACTAAATCAATGTCACCAGAACTTATTGCACCTTGCGGGATGAACTGCGGCATTTGTGGCGGATACAGGGCCTACACCAACAATACTCCAAAAGTCCCATACAAAATCAGTCATTGCCCTGGTTGCAGGCCACGGAATAAACAGTGCGCTTTTATTATCAAACGTTGTTCAAAGTTGATGAATAAGGAATTGGATTTCTGCCATGAGTGTGATGATTTTCCTTGTGAAAATTTACAACGATTGGATAGTGGCTATAGGAAAAGATTTAACATGAGTATGATTGAAAACCTCATTTATATTCGCGATAAAGGGATGGAAGATTTTTTGAAATTCCAGCAGGAAAAGTATGCTTGTAATACATGCGAACAGCTTGTTTCGGTGCATAGCGGAAAGTGTTATTCGTGCGATGAAATAAATGGGTGGTATGATTAGAGGAAGGTTGCAAGTTTCAGGTTACAGGTTGCAGGAACAATGTAACTTGTAACCTGCAACTTGTAACATCTTATGCCATGAAACAATCACCAAAATTATAAATGCTGTTGGCTAAGCACTTCCTTCCTACGCCAAATCATAATCCAACTGCTTTTTCTTAATATCAATGTGTTTTACCCGGATCCTTATCGGGTCGCCCAGCTTAAACATTTGCCCATGCCGATGGCCAATCACGCGATAGTTGTCTTCATCTAAGTAGTAGAAATCATCATCAAGGTCGGTGAGCCTCACCATGCCTTCACATTTATTTTCTTTAATTTCCACAAAAATTCCGTATTTGGATACGCCGGTAATCAAGCCATCGAACTTCTGTCCAATTTTATCCAACATATATTCAGCCTGCTTGTATTTGATGGATGCCCGCTCAGCATCTACAGCCTTGCGTTCCATTTCGGATGAGTGTTTGCACATCTCTTCGTATTCTTCTTTATCTGCCGAAGGCTTTTTGTCAAGGTAAGCTTCCAAAAGCCGGTGCACCATTAGGTCGGGGTAGCGGCGGATGGGCGACGTAAAGTGGGTGTAATATGCAAATGCCAGGCCGTAGTGGCCGATGTTTTCAGTAGAATAAACAGCTTTGGCCATGGTTCGCACGGCAAGGGTTTCAACCATGTTTTCCTCGCCCTTACCATGAACCTGCTTAAATAGTTCGTTGAAGGATTTGGCAAGGCTTTTTTCGGAACCGAGTTTCATATTGTAACCCAACTTCCCCACAAATTGCACAAACTGACTCAGTTTTTCAGGATTAGGTTCAGCATGTATCCTGTAAACAAAAGTTTTGGGTTCGGCCTTGCCCCTTTTCCTACCAATGCGTTCGGCAACTTTCCGGTTTGCCAGAAGCATAAAATCCTCGATCATCCAGTTGGCTTCTTTCTGCTCTTTTACATAAACGCCGATTGGTTTTCCCTTTTCGTCCAGTTGAAACTTCACCTCCTCGGTGTGGAAATTAATTGAGCCTTTTTTAAACCGCTCGTTTTTCAGCTTTTCAGCAAGAGGATATAAAGCTCCAATTTCTTCGGCAAGGTCACCTTCTTTATTTTCGATTACACTTTGGGCCTCTTCGTACGAAAACCTGCGATCGCTGTTGATGATGGTCTTCCCAAACCATTCGCTGATTACTTTTGCAGTATCATCCAATTCAAATATAGCCCCAAAGCAAAGCTTATCTTCATTTGGACGAAGCGAACAAACATTGTTCGACAGCACTTCCGGAAGCATGGGAATAACACGGTCAACCAGGTAAATGGAAGTTGCCCGGTCATATGCTTCTTTGTCGATAGATGAATTTGGTTGGACATAATACGAAACATCAGCAATATGAATTCCCACCTGATGGTTCCCGTTTTCCAATTTCTTGTACGAAAGGGCATCATCAAAATCTTTGGCATCCGCCGGGTCGATGGTGAAAGTGGTCACATTGCGGAAATCCCATCTAAGATCAATCTCTTTTTTTGGAATGTCCTGTTTGATCCTTGCAGCCTCTCTCTCAACATTTTTAGGGAATGAAAGTGGGAAATCATATTCAACCAAAATAGATTTCATTTCCACCTCATTATCGCCGGGTTTGCCCAGCACTTCTTCTATTTCACCAAAAGGATTTTTGGAATGAACGGGCCATTCGGTCATTCTTGCCACGGCTTTTTGTCCGTGCTTGGCGCCCTTCAGGTCGGGTAGGGGAATAAAAATATCGATGGGGACATTTGGGTTGTCAGGAATAAGAAACGCAAATTTTGCTGATTTTGATATGGTGCCCACAAAACGGGTTTTGGCACGCTTGATCACTTCCACAATTTGCCCTTCGGGCTTATGGCCTTTTCGCCTGGGGAAAAGTTGAACCTTGACGGTATCGCCGTGTAAAGCTTGCCCGGTATTGTTTGAAGAGATGAATGCATCTTCACCCAACTCATCTGAAATGATGTAGGCCTTGCCGGTTTGTTTCATATCCACACGGCCGGTAATTGTTGATTTACTACCGGCACTTTCGTGGAATTTCTCGGGATTAACTTTGTATTTTCCCCTCCTGAATTCGTTCAATTCGCCCTTTTCTGCTAAATCATTCAGGATTTCTTTTACCAGGTTTTTTGCTGCCTGGTCCCTGGCACCGACGTCAAATGCTATTTGTTTATGATTGTAAGCTGTAAACGGGTTTTCGGTGAATACACTCAAAATTCCTGCCATCAGGGCTTTACGTCCTACCCTTGGTTTTTTTTGACGGGGATGTTTTTTTTGTTTGGCCATAATACTTTAAATATTGGTTTTGCGAAGTTAGTTGAAAAAAATGATGGTGACACCCACTAATAATTTTATTACGAGTAACATTCCTAACGATAGAATTTCTAAATAGGAAAAAGTTATATCTTTGGTGTATGGAAAAACTATATCTTGACACATCAGTTTTTGGAGGATATTTTGAACATGAATTTGAAATTTGGAGCAAAATTCTATTTGATAAGATTTTTAATAGGGATTTTTATGTGATTTTTTCTGATGTATTAGATGGTGAACTACAACTGGCTCCTGAACGAGTAAAAGAATTGGCCCTGCGTATCCCGCATGATATGAACGAATACGTTTCGTTAAATGACCAGGCAATACATTTGGCCGAACAATATATAAATGAAGGTGTTGTAGGGAAAACAAGTTTGGCAGATTGTTTCCATATCGCATTAGCAACATTAAATAATGCAGATGTTTTGATTAGCTGGAATTTTAAACACATTGTAAATTTTAGGCGAATCAGAGGATATAATGCCGTTAATTACAAATTTGGGCATAAAATTCTTGATATTCGTACCCCCAGAGAAATATTAGACTATGAAAAATAATAAAGGTAAGCAAGAATCGATGGTGAAAACCCTTAGAGACATCAGGGATAAAATTAACCATGAAATCCAAAACATGACTAATCAGGAATTAAAGGATTATTTTAGAAAAAGGGCAAGTCTCCACCCAGAGAAATATGAAGAGTTGAGTGCTGAAGGGGCTTAACTTGAACCAAAGGATTTTTTTACTCAAAAACTTTGGATTAGATTTTCGTGATTGAAAATAGAATGGTTTTCGTCTGTAATATTTTGATTGTGCGGTCGTCTTCTCCTGCTAAAACTATTTTAATGTGGCATTAATTCAAACCATTAACCTCAGTAAAACCTACCGCAAGGGCAAGCTTGAAATTCATGCACTAAAAAATGCGTCATGTGAAATTGAGCCAGGTGATTTTGTTTCCATCGTTGGAAAATCCGGATCCGGAAAATCTACTTTGTTAAACTTGATTGGTGGCCTCGATAGGGCCAGTTCCGGTAGCATTGTTTTTGGTGGAAACGACCTTCGTCAGCTCAGTAAATCCGAAATGGCCAATCACCGCCGGTTTTCTGTAGGTATGATTTTTCAATCCTTCAATTTGATCCAAAGCCGGAATGCCCTCGAAAATGTGGAATTGGCCCTGACTTTTGGTGGAGTATCAAGAGGGAAAAGAAAGCCCCGTGCAACGGAATTGTTGACCAAAGTTGGCCTTGAAGAAAGGCTGACCCATGTTCCCGATGAACTGTCGGGTGGCGAAACCCAGCGTGTGGCCATAGCACGCGCATTGGCTAATAACCCTAAGGTCTTGCTGGCTGACGAGCCCACTGGAAACCTTGATAGCGAAACATCAAATGAAATTATTGATTTGCTCATTGATCTGAATAAAAACCACGGGATAACCATCATTATGGTAACCCACGATTTGGAAACTGCCGAAAAAGTTTCGAACCTGATATTGAAACTAAAGGATGGGGAAATTATTGAAAAACTTGAAAAAAGGGAGGCGGAATGAATTTACTCGATATGATCTTCCTGGCTTTTTCAAATCTCTGGCGCACAAAATTAAGGACACTGCTAACAACCCTTGGGGTAATTATAGGTATAGGCGCACTCACTTCGATGGTTTCGTTTGGGACCGGAATGCAAAAAAATATTACCGATACTTTCGAAAGCAACGATCTCTTCACAAGCATCACAGTTACTTCCAAAAAGGTTGACCTGGATGAGATTGTTTCAGGTAATGTTGGTGAGATGACCGAGGCACTGAATAGAGAAAGTACGCCCCTCACCGACTCCATTCTTCAGGCTATTCGCGATTTGGACGGCGTTGAACTGGCATATCCTAATATGGAGTTTCCTGTCAGGTTAAATCTTTTGGGCGATTCCTCCAGCACACGCTTGCAGGCACTTCCGGCAGGTATCGCAAAACACAAGCCCTTCACTGAATTGCTGGCAGGTTCATTTTTTGAAAATGATTCAGCCAATGTCATTGTGTTGCGTGAAGAAATATTATCCAAGCTAAACATCAAGCTTTACAAGGAAGGAAAAAGAAATGTGCTGTCGAAGCAGGATTCGGCCAAAGGTGTTAAGCTGATGCATGCCGATAGCATTATCGGCAGAACAATTGATATAGCATCGATATCCCTAAATCCTTCAAAAGTCCCCAATGCCTTTTTTAGTATGTTGCGCGACAAGCCTGAGATGCCTTTTGATGAAACCATAACCACACTTGAAATTTCGGGTATATTGAAAAGAGCCGGGCAATTTGGATCAAATATGTTTTCGGGCGGGGCCATCATTCCAGCAGGGACTGCACAGAAAATACCGAAACTGGAGTTTTCCAGTGTTTGGGATATCCTCGACAATAAAAACCAGAAAGGAACTTATGGTTCTATTCATATCCGATTGAAAGACATGAAAAAGATGGATGAAGTTAAAGCTTCACTCGATGCCATGGATGTGGGTACATTTTCAATCGCCGACCAATTAGATGACATCAAGCGCGCATTTTTGGTTTTCGACTCTATCCTTGGTGCTATTGGTGCCATTGCTTTGATCGTAGCTGGTTTAGGAATTATCAACACAATGGTGATGACAATTCTGGAGCGGACCCGTGAGATTGGAATTATGAAAGCCATAGGTGGCAGCGAAAAGGAGATCAAAATGATCTTTTTTGTGGAAGCGGGTGTAATTGGATTTGTAGGAGCCATTTTCGGACTGCTTCTTGGTTGGCTGGTTACCCGGGTGGCAAATGTGGTGATGAATGCCCAAATTCTCCCCGAAGGCGTCGATCCGGTAAATTTATTTTATTTCCCGGTTTGGCTGATAATGGGAGCGATTGCTTTCTCCATACTCATTAGTTTGGCTGCTGCGATGTATCCGGCATCCCGAGCTGCAAGGATTGATCCGGTGAGGGCGCTGAGGCATGATTAATGGCAGAAAAGGTAGGACTTCAGGCTGTTTGATGCCCATATACTTCATAATTGTTTAAGTATATTCAAGTCCTTGATTTAACTCATATTCAAATATGCCCTGACTGGGCAAGTACCTCCTTTACTTTCAATGCTTTGATAATATTTGGAATTCTAAATAGTACAACATTTCAAAAATTATTATCCCGGTAAAATATACGCGTATGTTCTAATCCAGCAAAGGATATAGCCAGATTTAAAGAAATTAGTCTAGAGAAACACACACAATTAACGTAAAATAAAAGCATAAAGTGAAATACTTCAAAAAGAAAAAACGATAATATTAATTCAAAAACATTTGAATGGCACGATCATTGTTATGGTAATAATTTCCCGATAGTAGAACCAGTATAAATTAAGACCCCTCTCATTTATAATTGTTTGAGTAACAGATGTGAAAATTTCATAAATAATTTATTTGAAAAATTTATTTGATTTTCTTCATAAGAATGTCTTACATTTGTAATGTTTTGAAAATGTTTTAACAGTTTTGAGGCTTTAACCCACCCAGCCAACCTAAGCCAACTTAAAATTGTCCATGTAGTCATTTTTCGGGGGAAAATTTATTTTTTGCTATAAGGATGTTATTATAAAAGAAAGGGGAAATTATGAAAATTTTTTACACCTTGATTGCTAAGGTTGCAATGGTTGTGCTATGTTGCGTTATTATCTTTACGAAACCTGCTATTAATCAAAATGCACCAGGTGGTGGGTCAATATCAGTATACGATTCGTTGTTGGATTTATACAACAATTCAAAGGGACATTATGATTATCCACCTACTTGGGACGAGCCAGAGCCTAACTGGCAAGCAGCACCACATTTCATTATTGTTACCCTTGATGCCGAGCCCCGCATAAACAGTATATTACTTGAAGAAGGTGATTATATAGGGGGTTTCTATACTGATGATAATGGGGATTTGCAATGTGGAGGTGCCAAACCCTGGAATGATACTACTAATATTAGTATAGGTTTACGTAAGAACGATTATAATACTTCGGAGAAAGATGGTTTTTTAAATGGAGAACAGATTTATTTTAAATTTTTCTCCTGGACTACCTTAAAGGATTATGATGTTTCTGTTATAGATTTTGATGAGGATGGGGCTTATGGCGGCACAGATCATTGGGGGTCGCTTAACATATCAGTAGTTTTGGATATGCAGGCTCAGGTTGATATGGATTTTTATATTAGCCCTCAGGCCAATCCGATTTGCATTGGGGATGAACTGCTTATAGAGGGAAAAGAATTTATTGGGACAGGAGGGCCATATACCTTTAGCTGGACCTCAGATCCATCTGGTTTTTTGTCCGAATTACAGGCTCCACTCCCCACAACCCCAACAGAAACAACTACATATTTTCTAAGCGTCGAAGACGGTTTATTTACATCCGAGCATGAACTAATAGTTGTTGTAAATGAATTTCCAGAGGCTTATGCCGGCCCCGATGGATCTGTATGTGGCAATGAAACGTTTAGTTTAAATGGATCAGCTACATATAATGATGGAATAATGTGGACAAGTTCAGGGGATGGTTTTTTTGATGATCCAACATTGCTAATTTCAAATTATTCTCCCGGTGACATGGACAACCAAAATGGCAATGTTAATATTACATTAATTGCTAATCCACTAACTCCTTGTACTGTATCATTCTCAGATGAATTACAACTTCAAATCCTTTCCTTGCCTGTTGTTGATGCCGGAGAAGACAGGTCGGCTTGTGGAAATGATGCAATAATCCTGGATGCCGATGCCCAGTTTTATAGTAGCATTGAATGGATAAGCTCTGGAGATGGTATATTTTCAAATCCTACTGAACCACTATCGCAATATACACCAGGGCCGGATGATATTGAAGAAGGTCTTGTAACAATTCAAATTTGTGCCGAAGGGATATTACCATGTGTTGGAACTGTGTGTTCGGAACTCAGTATTTCTTTCTTGGTAGGCCCTTCCTGTAATGGCCCCAGTTCCAGGACGAAATGTGAAAACGTGCCAGTACCCCTGGTGGGAATTGCTTCAAATAATGATGGGACCCTATGGACAACCCAGGGCGATGGCTATTTTGTTAACCCATCAGTAATAAATACACAATATATTGGAGGGCCACAAGACCGTGCTAATGGTGGCACCGTTGTTACACTCAACGCCCTACCAATTGCCCCTTGTGCAACAACAGCAACTAAAGATGTTACGATTATTTTAAAACCCTTACCTGATGTATATGCAGGAGAGGATATTTCAGTTGTAGATTTTGATAGTATAATATTACCAGCGACAGTAAGTAATTATACAACTATTTTGTGGCAAACAAGTGGGGATGGCCAATTTACTTGCACAAATGCAACCATTACCCAGTATATGCCCGGGAATAATGATATACTTACAGGTAGTACAGTTATAACCGTTGCTGCTGGTGCAATTTTGCCATGTTCAGGTACGGTTTCGGATGAAATAATGCTGTATTATGAGGAAGTGGCTACTGTATATGCCGGTGATGATATTTCTATTTGTAAAGACGACGAAGTTTACCTGGAAGGCACAGCTTCTAATTACCAATCCGTTGAATGGTCCACTTTGGGTGATGGTTCATTTCTTGACATTAATGATTTGACGACAACCTATATTCCCGGGAATAATGATATAGCAAGTGGTGAGCTTAATCTTACACTGAGTGCTATTCCACTTCCTCCTGAAACAGATCCTGTTAGCGATCAATTATTGCTTACAATCAATAAAGATGCAGAGGTTACTGCTATTAGTGATCAATTAATTTGCGAATCCCAGGATGTACAATTATCAGCAACAGCAAACAATTATAGTGCTATCGAATGGACAAGCAATGGTGATGGTGTTTTTTCAAATCCTAATATCCTCAGCCCAGCGTATCTTCCCGGGTTGGCAGATAAGCAGAATGGTGAAGTTGAACTGACGGTTTCCGTTACTTCTATACTACCATGTACTTATGCCGACAATGATTTGGTAAATATTTCCATCACAAAAAATCCTGTTGTTGTGGCAGGTACCGATGCAGAGATTTGCGAAACATCAAACCTGTCCCTTTCAGGTCAGGTTCAAAACACCCAACAGTTTTCGTGGCAAAGCAATGGAGATGGCTATTTTGACAACGCACAAAACTTGCAAACGAATTATCATCCGGGCAGTCAGGATATAGAAAATGGAACCGTGGAGATAACATTAAGTGGCGAGGCTATAGCTCCATGTGTAAGTTCAGTTAATGATAATTTATCATTGGCAATTAATAAACCGCCTGTTGTTTCGGCTGGATCGGACCACTCAATTTGTGAAACCGAAAACGTTGGGCTTAATGGAACCGCTTCAAATTATAGTTCACTTTCCTGGATTTCTTCGGGTGATGGAGACTTTACAAATCCGGATGGATTAGTCACAAACTATATCCCTGGATCGCAAGACAAAGAAAATGAATATGTTTCGGTAACTCTAGTGGCCAATCCTTTAAGTCCATGTACAATCTCCGAAGAAGACGATGCGGATATTCTAATTACTAGGATGCCGTTTTCTAATGCAGGAAACAACACTACCATTTGCGAAAACGAAGTTGTTGACTTGAATGGTGAGGCCCAGAATTATACTTCAATAGATTGGTCAACATCGGGAGATGGTTATTTTGATGGGAAAGGCACCTTGAGCACAACTTATACTCCCGGGCCTGGTGATATAAACACTGGCTATGTAACACTCTGCCTGATTGCAACATCTTCGGGTGCCTGTCTGCCTTACACGGATTGTATTACAGCAACAATTGTTTCACTTCCTGAGATTTTTGCCGGAAATAACAATACTGTGACCTATGGATTTTCATACCCTATCGAAGAAGCTTTTGTTAAAAACGCAGAGTCATTTATATGGACCTCGCCCAATGGCGCAGGATCTTTTGATACCAATACAATCATCAACCCGGTTTATACACCAGGATTTGATGATTTAATTACAAAAACAATAATTATAAAACTCACTGCTCAACCTAATAGCCCATGTCTTATTGAATCCTCCCATAGTTTTGAGCTTACTGTTTCATCCGATTGCCAGGATGCACTTGCAAATGCTGGTGCAGATATGGTTGTTTGTACAACTTCAACTGTTGAATTATCAGCATCAAGTGCATCAAACTATACTTCAATAGAATGGACTTCAAATGGGGATGGTAATTTTAGCAACCCCAACATTTTGAATCCGGTTTATACTCCGGGAACAAATGATTTATCGGCTGGCACGGTTGATCTTTGTTTAACTGCCTATGCCTCCGATATATGCCAGGATGAAAGCGATTGCCTCACACTTACATTCCAGCAGCCACCAACGATAATCGTTGGTGAAGACTTTACTGTTTGTGAAGGATCAACAGCATCGATTATTGCCGTTGGCGATCATTACAATACCATTATCTGGACCACAAATGGAGACGGGACCTTTGACAATGCCGGTGAATCGAACACCACTTATACTCCAGGTTCGAATGATATCAATAATGGAAATGTAACTTTATGTGCCACCGCCACCGGTATTTCGGGATGCGGGGATGCAGTAGATTGTATTCAAATATCAATGCAGAAATCTCCAAGCGCAAATGCCGGGATGGATCAGGAAATTTGTGCTGGCTCTAAAGTATTTTTAAATGGCATGGCTGAAAATTTTGATGCTACACATTGGGAATCCAATGGGGATGGAAGCTTCAATAACCCGAATTTATTTATCCCAACCTATACACCAGGTTCGCAGGATATTAGTAATGGAACTGTTGAGCTTTGTTTGAAAGCCACAGGTCTGTTTAACTGCGCTGACCAATCAGATTGCATGGTAGTGATAATCCACGAACCTCCCGTAGTTTTTCCCGGTTTAACCGAAACTGTTTGCGAGGGAGATGTTATGTATCTTAATGCCTATGCCGAAAACTATCAGAATGTTGTTTGGTCAACCAGTGGTGGGGATGGAAATTTCTTGGATAAGAATGCCCTTGTAACTGAGTATTATCCAGGCCCGGGAGATATTGATGCCGGTGGGGTTGCACTATGCATCACTGCTATTGGCTTTGCAGATTGTGACAATGTTTTTGATTGCATCATTAATACTATCAACAAGCAAGCAATTGCTAATGTAGGGATTGACCAAACCATTTGCTCCGGGGCAAATGCCACTTTTACAGGAAATGCTGAAAACTATTCAACATTTGATTGGCAAACTACGGGTGATGGAATTTTTACAAACCCGGATGATTTAAGCACGGACTATATTCCCGGTATGCAGGATATTGCTTTAGGTCAGGTAAACATTTGCCTCGATGCAAGCGGACAACAGGGATGCAACGATCAAAATCACTGCATTACCCTTACCATCGAACAACCACCGGATGTTTTGGCAAGTAATGTTGATATTATTTGCGAAGATGACATACTTCAACTAAGTGCCACGGCTAATCACTACAGCAGCGTTTTATGGCAAACCAATGGAGATGGAAACTTTAACAATAATTCTATTTTAAACCCCGTATATACACCTGGGCCCATCGATATTAACACCGGACAGGTAGAATTGTGTATTACTGCTTCACCAGTACAAGGCTGCAATGCTGAAGAAGATTGCGTCACTGCTTACATTCAGCAAAAGCCTGTGGTGTATGCCGGACCGAATGTAAGCATTGAATCTGGTGAAACATTCACTCCCGATTCAGCAACAGCTGAAAATTATGCTACGCTTTATTGGACAAGCTCTGGTTCGGGGACTTTTAACAACCCCGCTTCATTAAATACTGTTTACACTCCTGCTGCTGCCGATTATATTGAGGGAGCGGTTATTTTAAGTTTGTCGGCCTCTGCAATCAACCCATGTACAGTTTCTGTTGAAGATGATATGGTCCTTGGCTTATCACCAGACTGTAACCCATTGGTTGATGCAGGAGAGGATATTTCCATTTGTGAAGATCAATTAGTTCAACTGGATGCTTTTGTTTTCAACTCTACTTCAGTTGAATGGACAACTTCAGGTGATGGAAGTTTTAATGATGCCAGCTTGGTAAATTCGGTATATACCCCGGGGCCCAACGATCTCTTATCAGAAAACACTGAGCTTTGCCTTACTGCATTTGCCACCGGAACATGTGAGAATAAAAGCGATTGTTTGATTTTTACCAGCATCAGGAATGCAGAAGCAAGCGCTGGAAACAATCGTACCGTTCCTATGGTGACTTCGATTGAACTCTCAGATGCCTACGTAGATAATTATAGCCAAATTCAATGGACTACCCTAAATGGGACGGGTGAATTTAACAGTGAAAACATTGTTAACCCCACATATGATGTTCTACCACCCGATTATGATCAGGGTTCAGTTATCTTTCAAATAATTTCAGCGCCAATTTCACCTTGCAGTACTTACAGCGACGACATGGTTGAAATATCTTTTGAAGAAGAATGTTCGGATGTTATAATAACTCTTGCAGAGGAAATACATTCCTGTAACACTGTTTTTACTTATACGATAGATGCTGCGGCCGACAATTTTTCTTCATTGTTTTGGACGACATCGGGTGATGGGAGCTTCAACCATACAAACACTATCAATCCGGAGTATCATTGTGGCCCCAACGATGAGTCCTTAGGACAGGTTACTTTGTCACTCTACGCTGAGGGTTTTGGTGCATGCAATTCCACAAATGCCAGCACTGAATTAATCTTCCACCCTGAACCTACTGCAAATGCGGGCAACGATGCCACAATATGCGGTCCGGTAGCTTACACCATTTTAGGGTCGGCAAGTGAATACGAAAGTATTAGCTGGTCAACAAGTGGTGATGGTACTTTTGTTAACCAAAACGCATTAAACCCGACCTATATCCCGGGAGACAATGACATGATAAATGGAAGTGCAGTCTTGTGCCTCGAAGCTGATGGATATGGCATGCACTTGCCGGCTAATGACTGCATGGTATTGACCCTGGTGTCGCCACCTGAAATTTCAGCTGGGGGAAATATGAACATTTGTGGTGGGCAAACCATCCAATTGCAGGCATATGGCCAGAACTTTAAATCTGTATCATGGCAAACCAATGGCGATGGTAGCTTCAGCAACCAAAACTCGTTGACCGCCACATATACACCCGGACAAAATGATTTAACCGATACTTTAGTTGAACTTTGTATTACCGCCCATCCTAATGATGGTTGTGATGAAACAAACGATTGCTTGATAGTTTCATTCCAGGAAACTGCCTATGCTTATGCGGGTAATGATGCCTCTGTTGATGTGGAAATGAACTATCAAATTGATGATGCTATAGCAGAGAACGAAGCCTCTATCGCGTGGACAACATCCGGAACCGGTACTTTTGACAGTAGCTTCATTCAAAACCCTATTTATTTCCCAAGTGATGTTGATTACGACAATGTGTCTGTTACGCTTACACTCACTGTAAATCCAATTAGCCCTTGTTCATTTATCGAAATAGATGAGATGATTTTAGGTTTCAATCAGGTATGTCAGGATGCGGTAGCAATTGCCGGCGACAATATCGATATTTGTATTACCAATCCCATCTTTTTAAGTGGGGATGCCGAAAATTACTCAGCTGTAAAATGGGAAACCCAGAGCGACGGGACTTTCGAGAATGAGTACGAAAACAACACAATTTATTATCCCGGCGAAGACGATAAAATAGCGGGATTAGCCACATTGTGTTTCACTGCTTTTGCAAATGGTGTTTGTAGTGATGATACAGATTGTTTAACAATTAATATGTACATGCCCCCGCTTGCAAATGCAGGTGATAATATAAGCGTTTGCGAAACCACCCAGGATATTGAACTTTTTGGTTCAGCATCTAACTACTCAAGCTTTTCCTGGTCAACAACCGGAGATGGTACTTTTTCTGATGTAAATACCCTTACATCTGTTTACCATCCTGGTGCTATGGATATTTTTAAAGGAAACACATCTGTTAATTTAACTGCATCATCTGACTACTGCGATGCAGCGGTAGATGAGATTATGATTTATTTGGAGCATATGCCGTTTGCTTATGCCGGAGATGATATTTCCAGTTGTGGAAACGCAAGCATTGACCTTACAGGCTCGGCTAATAATTACAGTTCCCTGATTTGGACAACATCGGGAGATGGAACATTTACTGATACTGCTTCAGCAACAAGCAGCTATGAACCGGGAATCAATGATATTTTAACAGGCACAGTTGAATTGTGCCTGAATGTTCAGGCAATAAATCATTGTAATAATATTGCAGATTGTGTAATAATAACAATTAAGTCTGCCCCTACTGCATCTGCTGGTGAGGATAATACAATCTGCGAGACTTCCCCCTTCTATGTTCTTAGTGGGCAGACTTCCTTTTCTGATACTATTTTTTGGTTATCTGACGGTGACGGATATTTTGATGGTCCGCAAGCCCTGGAACCAAATTATTATCCCGGACCAGGGGATAAATCTGTAGGTTATGTCAACATTTGTCTTACTGCAGGAAGCAACTTTACATGCAGCCCGGCCGAAGATTGTATGTTACTTACAATAACCAAAGGACCGGCAATTAGCCTTTCATCAACCCTTGAAACATGTGTAGATGATAATCCAACACTTTCGGCCCAGGTCGAAAATTATGAAACCCTACTGTGGACCACAAGCGGAGATGGAACATTCACACATCCAACAAATGCTACCACTCAGTATGTACCTGGCACTTCAGATATCCAGGTGGGAACGGTGGAATTATTACTCACAGCTACAGGAAACGAGTATTGCGATAGTAAGCAAGCAGCGGTAATGCTGAGTATTCATAAAGCTCCTGTGGCACATACCGGAGGAGATAAAACGATTTACATTGGTCAAGTACATCTATTGTCAGAAGCCAGCGTTGAATATTCCAACACCTGCAATTGGGTAAGTGATGGAAGTGGTTATTTTGATGATGCAGATTCGCTTCATTGCACCTATTATCCATCACAAGATGATTATGATAGTACTCAAGTAACTTTAACTTTAACAGCTATCCCACAGGATCCCTGCTTACTGTCTTCGGAGGAAAGTATGCTGTTGGCTTTTATTGTTGAATGTGTAGATGCTACTGCTGATGCAGGAGGAGACCAAGATGTTTGCATGGATTCAAATGTTAGTTTGAATGGAATAGCCACAGATTATTTTTCGGTGCTTTGGGAAACTGATGGAGACGGATATTTTATTGACCCGCAAGCCTTGAACACTGAATATATTCCGGGAGGCAATGACTTAAGTTCCCAGGAAGTAGGATTGTGTTTGAATGCTTTTGCGGTTGAACCATGTGAAGATGCCATCGATTGCGTAACTGTGATTTTTTATGATGCTGCCACTGCCAATGCCGGCGACGACATTGATGTGTGCAAGACCGTTCCATTTATTCAACTTGATGGTGCAGTTTCAAACAACGTCGAGTTCTACTGGTCAACTAACGGAACAGGAAGCTTCGTGCCTACACCGACAACATTGTCGCCTAAATATTTTCCGAGTTATTATGATACATACGTGGGCCAAATTGACATTTATCTTACAGCAACCCATGCTATCTGTGGAGAAGCCAGGGATACACTAACCCTTACATTTCATGCCGCGCCAACAGTCGATGCCGGTGGAAATGCAAGTATTTGTGCCAACGAAACATTTACAACATTAACCGCATCGGCATCAGATGAGGATGCTGTTTTATGGGAAACTGATGGAGATGGATATTTTGACGATACAGAGCGTATTATTTCCACCTATTTTCCGGGGCCTATTGACCAACAAAACGGTTCTGTTGAACTTTGCCTTACAGCAATTGGATATGCAGCTTGTGGCAATGTTTCAGATTGCCTGATACTTTCCTTAAGCGGATCAGCAATGACAGATGCCGGAATAGGTCAAACGATTTGTGAAGATGAGTTTATCCAACTATCGGCCAGTGCCGACAATTATAGTGATATCTTATGGTCAAGCTCAGGAGACGGGTTTTTTAACGATGCTTCAATATTAAATCCTGAGTACTATCCCGGCGATCAGGATAAACTAAACATGACTGTTACCTTAACTATCGAGGCGTTTTCTTCGTCAAATTGCGGTGATGCAAGTGATGATGTGATGATATCGATTGTGCCGTCCCCAATAGCCTTTGCAGGAGAAGATGTTACTATTTGTGAAAATGAAACCGTGCAAATTATCGGAACTGCTGAAAACTTTAGCGATATATTATGGAGTACTGATGGTGATGGATCTTTTAACCTTGCTAATTCACTAACTGCTGTTTACACACCGGGTGATGAAGATATCCAATTTGGTTTGGTTGAACTTTGCCTTACAGCGTACGGATTGTCAGATTGTGTTGAAGTTATTGATTGTGTCAATCTATACATTCAGGCCAATCCAACTGTATTTGCAGGTAATGATGCTGAAGTTTGCCAAAATCAAAGTGTACAACTGGGTGGCCAGGCCGAGAACTACAGTTCAGTAATATGGAGTACCCAGGGTGATGGAACTTTTTCACCACCCGATGCCCTGATGACAAATTATACTCCGGGGAATCAGGATATCACCAATGGCACTGTTGAGCTTTGCCTTGAAGCAATGGGCCTTGAGAGCTGTGGGTCCACACAGCATTGTATTAATTTAATTGTTCACTCCCTGCCTGTTGTGGATGCAGGTATTGACCTTTCAGCTTGTGAAATTAATGTTGTTGAAATTACGGCCTCTGCCGAAAACTATAGTGCTTTGCTCTGGACAAGCAGTGGAGACGGGGAATTCTCCAGCGCCAACCAACTGGGTACTTCATACACACCCGGCGAAAATGATATTGCAACAGGCCATGCTGAACTTTGCATAAAGGCCACTGGAATGGGTAGTTGCGATATCAAACAGGATTGTATTAACCTCACCATCTTTAAGCTTCCTGAAGTCGAAGTAGGTGAGAATCTATCCATTTGTGCCGGAGAAGTTGCAAGCATAAGTGGACAGGCCACAAATTATGCTTCTATAGTCTGGATGAGCGATGGAGACGGAACCTTTGGAAATCCAAATTCTTTCACTACAAACTATACTCCGGGCGAAGGGGATTTAACTGCCGGAATTGTTAATTTGTGCCTGATTGCTGAAGGCATGGGTGAATGTAGCGAAGTAAGCGCCTGTTTGGCTTTAACCATACAAGCTCTACCAACGGCTGCAGCAGGTGATGATGACGTAATATGCGAAGATGATACCTTCGCTCTTGATGGCCATGCCGAAAACTATTCAAGTATTTTCTGGACAACCAGCGGAACAGGTGGTTTCAGCAATCCACAAACGCTTGACCCGATTTATTATCCAAGCCAGGCAGACAAGCAAAACGGTACTGTTGAACTTTGTCTCATGGCCAATGGTAATTGTGGAAATAAAACGGACTGTCTTACCTTAACGATTAACCATTTGGCTGAGGCAATTGCCGGCACTGATCTTACTATTTGCGAATCCGGGATTTTAAATTTATCCGGTCAGGCCAACAATGCCAATGGAATAGTATGGGAAACTTCCGGTGATGGTGTCTTTGAAGACAATACTTTACTTGAAACTACTTATACTCCAGGGGAACAGGACTTGCTGAATGGATCTGCCCAGGTCTGCCTAAAGGCCCAGGGGATGTATTCCTGTCCTGAAGATACCGACTGCTTAACTGTAAATTTTCAGCAAAATGTACTGGTTTTTGCCGGAGATGATTTCAGTAGCTGCGAAACAGCCGTGATTCCATTAAGTGGATGGGCCGAAAACTTTGGCTCCATAAACTGGAGTACTTCTGGTGATGGATTGTTTGCTGATGCTTCGGAACTTAACACAAGCTATTTGCCCGGACCTTCAGATTTATTTAACGGCACTGTTGAGCTTTGTCTCAAAGGAACAGGCCAGTATGGATGTGAGGATACTGAAGATTGTGTTACTATTGAGCTGATAAAAACCCCAATTGCCTATGCCGGGGAAGATACAACAATCATCCAGGGGGATGTTTTCTCTACAGAAGGAGCTTTTGCTGATAATCACAGTCAAGTGGTTTGGAGGTCGTCGTCAGAAGGAGAAATGGGAGGAACCTTTGAAAATATGAATAACCTGGAGACAACCTATACACCGGGCAATGCAGATCTTACCAACGGATTTGTTCATCTGTTTCTTACTGCAAAACCTATTAGCCCCTGTACAGATAGTGTTGTCGATTCGATGACCTTGTCAATAACCATCACCGATTGCGTTGATGCGATTGCCAATGCTGGTGAAGATGAAACTATTTGCGAAGGACAGACATATATGGTTTCGGGAACTGCTTATAACGACTCATCAACAATATGGAATACTGGTGGTGATGGTTCGTTTAATGATGCCACATCCCTCCAAACAAGCTATACACCTGGAGAGAATGATTATTTAAATGGCAGTGTTGAACTTTGTTTCACAGCTTTTGCATACGATACCTGTCAGGACAACACGGACTGTTTAACTTTATACTTTCAAATGCCACCTGTGGTATTTGCCGGTTCAGATAATACAATCTCAATAGGTGAACCTGTTTATCTCGGCGGTGCTTATGTTGAAAATCCCGATTTGATACAATGGTTTACAACTAACGGAATTGGTGAGTTCGATAATGATAAATGGATTAACCCAACCTATTACCCTGAAGGCCCCGATTATATACAACCTTATATCGAGTTTCTGGTCACGGTATCATCCATTAATCCGTGCCTGGGTTCTGTTACTGATGTGGTAAAAATTTCTTTTGTTCAAAATTGTGTTGATGCTGAAGCAGATGCCGGGGAAGATATTAATGTTTGTATGTTGAATAATGTAGTACAGATGAATGCTTCGGCAGCTAATTTCTCATCATTAACCTGGGCTACCAATGGTGATGGTAGCTTTAACTATCCAAACACCTTAAACCCTGAGTATTTATTTGGTGAGAACGATAAACTTAATGGCCAGGTAACCCTGTCGATTGATGTAGGATCTTTTGGCCTTTGTAATCCAGCAAGCGATGATGTTTTGATAAGTATCCGCAACCAACCAGTTGTTACAGTTGGCGGGGATCAATTCATATGTAATAGCGAAACGGTTGTTGTTACCGGGTTAGCCGAGAACTACACAACATTTAGCTGGACAACATCCGGTGACGGTACTTTCAGTGATGAAGATACATTTGCCCCAAGCTATACTCCGGGCAATGGTGACATTGCCAATGGCGGCGCTACAGTTTGCCTGCTTGTAAATGGTTATGGGATTTGCGGACCGGTGAGCGATTGTATGTTTATTGAAATAACACCTCAACCATTTGCAAATGCGGGTGATGATGCAACTATATGTGAAACTCAAAATTATCAATTAGCAGGAATAGCAGAAAACCATAGCAGTTTAAATTGGGAAACAAATGGAGATGGTGTTTTTAATGATCCTGCCTCCCTTACTGCTACCTACACACTCGGGGAAAATGATATTGCATCAGATACGGTGGAACTATGCCTTAATGTTATTGGATTAAATGATTGTGGAAACACTTCAGCTTGCATGTCATTAACCATTCAGGGACAGCCTGAAGTTGACGCCGGTAACGATGCAACTATCTTCAATGGTAACAGCTTTCCTCTGGTGGATGCCTCAGCCGAAGACTATGAGAGTGTTTTATGGACTACAAGTGGTACCGGCTTATTCATTACATCCGATATTGTTAATCCAATTTACTTCCCGACATATGAAGACTTCCTTGCAGATTCAGTAATACTTACAATAACAGCATTTCCAAAGGATCCGTGTTCACTTGTTGTTTCAGATGAGTTGACTTTAACCATCTTTGAAGATTGTGTAGATGCTGAAGCTTATGCTGGTGATGATTTTATTGCATGCGTTCCTGGAGAGGTAATTCTTAATGGAAGCGCAGAATATGAGGACAGTGTGCTTTGGGAATCCAATGGTGATGGAAGCTTTGTGGAACCAAACGAATTAATTTCAGGATATATCCCTGGTGAGAGTGATCTGGAAGATGGATTTGTTGTGGTATGCCTCACGGCTTACGCTTATGGTGTTTGCCAGGATAGTACGGATTGTGTGACGATTTCATTTACAAATGCCCCGATAATTGAAGCCGGAGAGGACCTGACAATCTGTGAGACCGATGGTATGGTTCCATTGGAAGCAATTGGACAAGACTATTCTGATGTTGAGTGGACGTCATCTGGCGATGGTACGTTTGAAGAAAGCACCAGCCTTGAGACCAACTACATCCTTGGGTTTGATGATTTATTTAATGAAGAAGTAACATTGACAATCACTGCCAACAGCGACTTATGCCCATCAGTATCCGATGAAGTAGTAGTAACTATCAGCCGGTCACTAATGCTCTATGCCGGTGAAGATGCTTCAATTTGTGACGATGTTAGCTATCCTACTTCAGATGCTTTTGCAAACAATGCAACATCCACCGAGTGGGCTACTTCAGGAGATGGCAACTTTGTTGATCCATTGCAGGTGATGACAGAATACATCCCGGGGCCAAATGATATTTCCAACGGGGAAGTGGAACTTTGCCTTTCGGCATTGGCCATATCACCTTGTGCGGATAATTCTAAGTGTATTACGCTTACTTTCCTGCCTTCAGTTTCAATATTTGCCGGAGAGGATGATGAGATTTGTGAAACCGAGGTTTATCCGCTGGATGCTGAAGCTGAAAACTATGCCGATGTATTATGGACTACTTCAGGAGATGGAACTTTTAATGATCCGGTAATTCTTTACTCAGAGTACACTCCTGGTCAGCAGGACATCATTAATGGTCAAGCAATACTGACCATTGAAGCAAGTTCACCTAACGGATGTAGCACGGTGACCGATAGCTTAATTTTATTGATTATTTCCACGCCTTGGGCTTATGCTGGTGAGGATGCAACAATTTGCTCTGGCAATCCCCTGTCTCTTAATGGTGAAGCTTCTAACTATTCTGGCTTGGAATGGCAAAGTTCAGGAGATGGTACTTTTGAAACGATTGATTCATTGGTTTCATCGTATTCTCCGGGCCTGGAAGACATATCAACTGGCCAGGTAGAGATTTGTCTTGTAGTTGAAGGTTTGGAGATCTGTACAGGCAGCCAGAGTGATTGCATGACACTTGTTATCGATCAAACACCCTTTGTGGATGCAGGGGAATTGATTAAGATTTGTGGTAACCAAACCTTTCAATTGAACCCAATAGTAGAAAACTATGCTGGTTTGCTTTGGACTACCAATGGGGATGGAACTTTTGATGATCCTACTGTTGCCCAAACAACTTATCACCCTGGGTCACAGGATACCATAAATACGGTGTTTCAACTGTGCCTTACCGTATCATCCCTGGGGGCTTGTGATAGTGTAACAGATTGTGTAACCGTGATTGTAAACAAGCATGCCTTCGCCTATGCCGGCCCAAATTCATCTATCGTTCAAGGTGAAACTTTCACTGCTTCCTCTGCTATCGCCAGGAACTATTCTGAAATTCTATGGACTACTATTGGTGACGGGATTTTCGTTAATGAGCATGAAGTTACGGCTATTTATATTCCAGGGCCAGAGGACATTTCCAAGCAAGGAGCTCCACTAACATTAAGTGCTATGCCCCTGGATCCGTGTACCTCCATCGCCATTGCTGAATTGTTTATTACCATACTTGATGAATGCGAAGATGCATTTGTAAACGCAGGAGATGATATGTCTATATGCGAAGATCAGGGCTCTGTTCAGTTGTCTGCCAGTGCGGTTAATACTTCCAGTCTTAGCTGGTCTTCGGCGGGAGATGGTATTTTTAGTAATCAAAACGTTTTAGATCCGGAATACACTTTAGGCAGCAATGATATCTTGAATGGTGGCGTGAAACTTTACCTGTTTGGCGAGGCATCCGGAGATTGTGAATCGGCTTTGGACAGCCTATTGGTATCCCTTATTTA
>CAZBDF010000015.1:0-12493 GCA_964490385.1 uncultured Lentimicrobiaceae bacterium
AAGAAAATGATGAAACAAAAAAAGTTGCGCACTTGCCTTTTCGACAGACAGGTTTATGGCTGTTTTAACAATGTGAGAACATACATGTCCCTCTGTCTGTTGCTCGTAACATTTGGCATTTCGGCACAAACCGAGTTGTCGGAAAATGAACAAAATAGTCTTGATGAACTGATTAACAGTAGCATTACAGTTGATGCTGACGCGTTAAAAAATCAGTCGTTTAGCGAAGTGTTAGATGCAGACTTCTATACGGTACAAGTTGCTTACTCCCACATGGGTATTGAACTCAAAAGTGACTTAATGGTTACTAAACACGCCGGTAACTTCAGCAAATTTTATAACGTTGATGAGTTGTTACCATTTATCAAATCATCTTACAAAATAAGCTCGCAGGAACAAGCCGCTGAATTTGAAAAAGTAATTGATGAACTATTTCCTGTGTTCTATGCCGGTGACAAAGAAATGTACCAAAAAGACAAGCAATGGTTTTTTATCCGTGACGAATCGTTTGGCGAAAAAGAAGGCGTGGTAGTTAGCGTTGATGACAAAGGGAAAATTATTGAAATTGAATATAAAGGAGGGATTGAATAATGAAGAAAACACGATTTATATTAACAGCATTCATTGTTATTGCAATTGGTTTTGCGGCTCAAGCACAAACAAATTACGAACTCTATTCAATTGAAAATATTGAAATATACTGTCCATCGCCCGATAATAAAAGTTTATATACCATCGAAAATGTTAAGCATATTCCTACCATGCTTAAAAGGGATTTGGTAAGTGGTGAAATTTTAAAAACCTACAAAGTAAAATTGCCCACCGGCGATATCGGTGCTATCGCTGTTTCCAACGATGACAAGAGTATTTATTTTGTTACAAACAAAGAAGCTGAAGAAGGGAAGCTTCCTTTCAGCGATGCTATTTTTAGTATTTCGTTAAAAAATGAAGCGTTAAACAAACTATATACTTTTTCTGAAAACATTAATTTTTTAACCCAGTTAAAGGTAATCGAAAATAGCCTGCTAATCAATCCATATAAAGGAGTAAGTTATATTTTCAATATTTCGAAGCAAACTTTAAAACCTGTTTTGGAAAATGAAAATTACCGAATGGTTTTTGCTTCTGCTGAAAAAAATGGAGCTGTATTTATTGAAATTGGTGAGAGTGAACTATTTGACCTCTATTTTTGTGATTTTTCTAAAAAAATGAAACTCACGCTCATAGGTAAATTTCAACCCGACTTAAGAATATCCACTGAAGAGGATGAAAATAAAGTTCCCTATTTTATTATTGATAACAATGATTTTGACTGGGTTTCTGAATCATACAACAAAAATCGCTATCCAAGCATGGTAATGATGCTGGCCGACAATAAATTAGTGATGGATAGTTATCCAAAACTAAATGACTACGAATACATAAGCATGCTTTCGCTCATTGACGATACTTATTTAATTGGCGACAGGCCTTCCAAAAAAAGCATATCGGTTTTTAACATTAAAAATCCCAAACTAACAAAAACACCAACGGTTTCGGAAGATGACCTGGCAGGGATAAGCGCAATGCTACGCAGTGAGATATCATTCGAAAAGCAAAAAGTTCAATCGGATGTGCTGCCTCAAATATTTGATGCTCAATTTTACACCATTGTTTTTACCGAACAGGAAACTTCCGAAAGCAATAGAAGCCAAGAGTTTATTGCTTATGATGCAAACGGAACCTATGCCGAACTAAAAGAAAAAGAAGACCTTATATTTCTCATAAAAGAAGACTTTGTAATAAACGAAGCAAATGCGCTGCTTTTTCAGGATGCACTGGATGTATTGTACCCACTGGATTATTTCGATAAAAAGGCGAAAGCGAATTACAAGAAAGACAACAAGTGGATTTTTGTCCGCAGCGATTCTTTTGGAGAAAAAAAGGGTTTTGTGTTATTTCTGAATGGAAGCGGTAAAATAATAGGACTTAGGGCTGATACAGAAATTGAATAGGCTTAATTGAAAATATTATAACATGTAACCAGAAAATAACAATGTCATAAAATCGGCAAATAGTGATGTAGTGTTTTCTTGCTGATCCATTATCAAACCAGCACAAATACCTTATTGTTTCTAATGATTCAAAAGGGATTGGGAAAATACTGGACCCAGTAAAAAAGTATTCCATTACTTTGAAAGATATCCTGCTCTGTTTTGAAAACACAGGGATTTACAGTTTGCCACTGGTTTGTTATCTGGGTAAGGCGGGTGCTGATTACCGGGAAGTTCCCGCCATTGAGATTAACACCTGTAATAAGTGGGATTATTGAAATTCCAATTTGTGAAAGTCCAAAAATAAGAACAGCAGCAGCAGACTTGAAACCAATAATTCCAAAAATAGCACGAGTGTAAGCTGCTTCAATTCAAATTTTATCAATTCTGTTGGAATTAATAATTGTGGCAGTAATTGAAACTACCATGTAATAAATTATAATTGCTATTAGTACCCAGGCCAATATCTCATAAACAAAGGTTGCAAAAACGAAGAGATTGTCGGATATATTAATTTGGTCATTTAAAAAGTAGTAAAGGATTTCGATAATAAATTCTATTAGCAAAAAAAAGGCCACTTAAAAAGTAGTCTTTTTTTAATATTTATTGAGGATAAAGCCATCAAAAGAAGTAAAAACGATATCTTCCTGTGTCGAGTAGGTATAGAATTGGATGAATTAGAAACCAAATCATAGAGGTTGATTTTTATAAATGCTGACCTAGGTTATTAGTTTCGATGATGCAAAATAATCAAATGGTTAATTTGTTGATTTACTCAATTATTCATCTTGTTTTACAATAAAAGTTCCCGTAGCTGTAATTCCGTTAGATAAGATAATTGTATAATGGTAAACACCAGTGATAAAATTATTAATAGGTATACTAATCTCATTTTCTCCTTGCATAAACAATTTGTCGATAATAGTAAAAGCTTTGCGTCCTTGCATATCAAAAACATTTAACGATAGTTTTTGCGATTGAGTTAGAATAAAAGGGATGTTTACTTGTTTAATTGCAGGATTAGGGTAGGCTGAGCCTAAAAAAGAAGATGACACAGGATCATAAATACCTGAGGTTTCTGTAAGTTCAAAATTATCTAAAGTATAGGTAGTACCCTCATGAGCACCATATTGAAATTTATTTCCTGAGGCCACAAAAATATTGGCATTATCTGGGATATCACCAGAAGAATAGTTAATTTGGATGGTAAGTTTTGTAAAACTATCTTGCTCTTCTGAGAATGTAACAGAGCCTTCCCCAATGTCGTCACCATCTTTCCACATAGTAATCTTAATATATAGTGAATCATTTTCAACAGGGCTTCCTTTATAATATAGAGTGAGGGAATAATACCTTTTATCAACAGGAATATCATCGTAGTTCAATAGTGCTGCTTCTGAAGCTCCTTCAATGGTTACAACTTTTAATTCAGCGGCATACTCACTATCATAACCAGGTTCAACCTTAAAAACATCTTGAACTTCACTAGTATTATGTACGGCAGTCCAATGTTCGGGAGTGATTCCTCCACTAGAATTGGTGGTCCAGGTTTCAAAATTACCGTTTGGTATATTTTGTGCGGAGATCGACAGACCTATAAACAGACTTAGGCTAATAAGAATAATTGTAAAATTTTTCATAGCATATTATTTTGATGAATATTTTGTTATCATTACAAATGATGATATTAATAAATCAGTTTATCCAAATTTTTTTATTAATAAGATGGCTAAATATTGCAGCAAAAATTTCATTGCTCCGTTCGATCTTAGCTTGTTGGTATCGTTCCTCAAATATGGCTCCAGCCGTTCCTATGCAGGACTTTTTTTGAATACTCGTATGTTTGTTTTTCTAATCATTTGAGTAGCCAACATAAAAGTTGCCGTCTTTTTCGCTTTGCAAAATATAAACGTAATAAAACAAATCTTAAAAAATATATCTCACGGGGTAATTAAAAAAAATAGTCAAATAAACAAATAGTCTAAAAATCCCTTAGGCAACGGACGCTATAGCCACATTGCATATTGTAGTTGAGCACGTTTATGTCGCCGTCGTAGTGACCCAGTAGGCGGTGCCAGGCACTGTCTAATGAGCCCTTAGTAGAAGACCACCAAAGACCATGTCTTCCAACGTTATCAAAATAACCATTATCGCTACGGGCGCCGCCCGGAAGGCATGAAAACCCATAATTGTCAGTACCCCAATCATAATTATATTCATTCTCATTCCACCGGGGGTGTTCAGTTGTGTTGCATCCTCCGCCGAGAGGAGAATTAGCTTGTCTGCATGATTTTAACTCGTTCCCGTGTGGTGTGCCAGTTCCACCAATAAAGTTGGTCAATGCTGTCCATTCATCATTTGTCGGTACGTGCCATCCCGTTGGACATAGGCCGTTGGTATCTACAGTTGTGTGCCAGTTGTACAAAGCGCCATACAAATCTTTCCAGCTAATATCATTATCATTCCAAACATAAGCATCTGTTGTGAGATTTGACCAGACAGCTGCATCTGTTACATTAGGTATTGGTGTACCGTTTTGGTATGTTGTAGCCTTCAGGTTTTCTTTCATCCAGCACTGTGTGCCAATTTGTACGGTGTTGTATGTGTTGCTGTCAATGTCAGTAACAGTGGGAGTGCCGGGACATCTTAACCCTTTTAAAATATCAAATAGATAAATTGTATCTTCCTGTGGTTTATGTTGTGCTACGGCACTGCCAAAAATGCCATCAACAGAGTTTGCATATCCTGTATATTGTAAACTGTCTCCCAGGTTAAGTCCAAAATCATTAATAGCTTGTTGAGATTTAAAACCGATAACATTACCCCAACTCCCGGTGTAAGCTATTTTACACTTTTTACCATTGGTTGTATGCTTGCCTGCATTCAGCATTTTGATTGTTTGGCTTGTTTGTTTTCCGGTAACAGTAAGTAAATAATACTTTCCATTCCCAGGATAAAATGAAAAAGCATGATTGCCTCGCTCAAGGGTGTTTTTGTAATGTGCAAGTTGTCTTCCGAGAATATTCCGAACAGTGATTTTAATAGCATCCCTTTTGGGTAAATACAAATCAACTTCTGTTTTTCCTGTAAAAGGATTGGGGTAATTCTGTGAAACAGAAAAAGTATTTTTATCAGTTATTTCTTTATCGCCGATACTTGATACATAGTCCAATACCAAAACTGTATCGGACGCATAAAGTGTTGTATCTCCTCCCTGCGTGAGGTTTTCAATAAAGATACTGTCCAACGGAACGTATTGCCCGTTGTTCTCTGCAGTAAAGGTCAATTCAATTGTATTTTGACCAAAGGCACTTACAATAATACTAAGTGCTATAATTGAAAGTAAAACCTTTGTTTTCATAAGACATGATTTTAAAAGTTAATAATTATATGATTATTTTCAATTGTCTTTTTTAATTCAATTTCTTTTCTCTTTTATGTTGGGTAACGTATCGCAAATATGGCTCTCAGCCGCCCACTTGCAGAAGGGTTTTGTGTTACGTATATTTCGTTTTGTATCCAGCTTTCCAGATACCGCTAACCGGCTGTGAGCCATGATTTGCTGTTACCGTGTCGTTTTTTATCTCTTCAATTTTATTTTTTATTTTAAAACTTTTTTAAATTTTCAGGGTGCATCAGGTCACATATTTCAATCCCCGCCTTATGCCATAGGCATCCCTTTGGGAAAAGACGGGGCTATTGATCCGGTAGCCTAAATAATTCATGAATTATTCAGGCTAGAGCAGACACCCGACTTTATTGACGAACACCATTTATTCCCGAATGATTTTTCCTGTGGTAGTTTCGGCTTCTGTTTTTATTCTATAGAAATACAATCCCGATGGCCACTTTGTCCCATCAATTCTTATACGATGCCTGCCTGCCAGCAGCAGTGGGTAAGTTGTTTGAAATATCTCACTGCCATCACTTTTGTAGATGTTCAGCGAAACATTGCTAGATTTGTCCAAATGAAAATTCATCTCTACATTAGTTGTGAAAGGATTTGGAAAAGTTTGACAAGATAAGAGCCTGTCAATTTTGTCGATCCCAACAATGGTATCCGAAGCCCTGACTTTAATATCGTCGATAAACCACGAATACCAAAGGTTTGAGCCCAGAAGGTTGTAAGCCTGCCAGGCAAGGCGGATTTCGCTTCCTACATAATTGTTGAGGCTTAATGAAATATCTTCATTGTAATCGCTCACACCGGCAGGGTAATCAGCGGCACTCCAAATTGGTTCCCAGTTAAAGCCATCCATCGAAACTTTTACCAGGTATTCATCCCAATCGTAGCTATATAGTCGGGCAAAAGTCTTAAAAGTGAGAGTTGCATTTTCATCAATCCCTACCAGGGGCGAAATCAACCATTCGTTCTGTACATTTCCCTGGAAATCCCATTCCACCGCTGCTTGCCTTTCACCTTGTGGCGGATAGACTTCCCATTCCACATCATCGCTGTCGATGTAATTTACCATGCCATAATCGTCCCAGGTGAGCCAGGTAAGCGGCTGTCCGGTAACTGTCCATCCTTCGGGTGGAAATGTTTCACCCTCGAAGCCTTCTTCAAAAATAGGCTGGACCCAATCCCAATTTAGAGCATAGAAATCGGACCAGGCCGCATTTTGTAAGTCATCGATAAGCCAAATCCTGATTTCACCTTCAGTATGGTCGGGTTGACCGGCGATGGCCGCTTCGTAAATGAAATCTGCCCGTGAACTACTTGTTTTTGAAAACAGGACATCACTGCTTTGTCCGTTGATAATGAGTTCTCCATCCAGGGTTTCCGGCATGTCGGAATCATCGCGTGCACGCAAACTAAGATTCATTTCCTGCTGGGCATAAACTTGTGTTCCTTCAATGGAAATTACCACCGGTGGGTCAACATCAACAAAATTGGTGTTCACTTCAACATCGTCCAAATACATTTTCCATCCGTAGGCACTGATGGCTTTAAAAATGATGTAGGTGCTGCCGGGGCTGCTAAACTCAAATTCGTATTGGTACCAGTCTTCTGCTGAAACGTCCGGATAAAAATTGATGGCCCGGTGAACGGAATCGAGAAGCGTGGCTCCTGCCAGATCAGGACTGGTATTGTGATAAACTTCGATTTTATCCAGGCGGTTGTTGCTGGGATCTTCGGAGCGGAAAAACCAAAAGCGAAGGACGTTGTCTTCTGTTAACACCAATTCAGGGCTAATTATCACCGCCTCTTCGCCCACCGAAGCGTTAAAAGAGTTGTATTGCGCCATAGCTGCACTTCCATCGTGGGGCAGGCATTCGGGCCACTCGCCTTCGGTAACACGCACAAATTCCATATCGCCGGCAACAATCGGGTAAGCATCCCAACCCTCGGGTGGAAACTGCGGATTTTCGAAACCTTCGGTGTAGGGGAATTCAGTAATTTGGGATTGTGCGTAGAAAACACAAAGCGTGAGCAGTAATAGAAAGTATAAATGTTTCATTGCTTAACTATGAATTGATACCGGAATGTTGACAGGGCAAACGTAGCAATTTTATATCATAGTTGAGCCAAAAAAAAGGAATCGTGAAATGTGTGAAGCCATGCTCATCTTATTTCAACTTTGTGTTCGGATCAGGGCAAATTTTTCGGAAAATTAATGGGCAAATGAGAATTTATCTATTCCTTGCTAATCAAGTTGACGGATATTTATAAGGTTGATCACGCAGCTTTCCATGTCTCCAACAGTAAATGCAAATTCCTGTTTTACTTTATGTCCGTTAGCATATTCTGCCGGCTTCCAGGTTGGCATATTGCGAATTGTCTCCAATAATATTTCATCTGTTTTTTTATCTTTAGATGATTCGAATACATGGGCATCGATAATTTGACCTTGCTCGTCGATGGTAAATTTTACAGCAGTTAATTGGTATCTCTTGAAACTGCCTTCAGGCATTTTATCAATAGCATTATCCTTTAAGTATTGTTGTAATTGTTGTTGTCCGCCGGGATATGAAGCTTCGTTTTCAGGATCGACTGTAAAGGTAAAATTGATCTCCTTAATATCATTATGCGTTAAATTATTGTCAGGCAAGTATCGGACCTTAACTGCAATGTCGGTGCCTGGGTCAGCCATATTCATGATGTCTTTTTGTTCCTGGCTGAGGGTATTATTTTTACTTACTGCGTTGCTCACCTTCCCTTTATGGCTTGTCCTTACCTGAACCGAAATATATTCCTTTACCCATGATGAATGATAATTCCTGTTAAGATCAATTAATGTATTGGCTTCAGTTAATTTTTCTTTTGTAATTGAAACAGGCGGATAGTTTCTATTCACTTCATATCTTAGTTCAAAAGTTAAACTGTCTTGTGCAGAACCTGGATAAGGAAAAGCAAAGGCAATGAAAAGAAGTACAATTAAGGTATTACTGATATTTTTCATGGTCTGATCTATTATTATTTTGCGTTCACATTTATTTAAAATACTTTGTCAAATGAATTTCCATTGAATTAACAAACACTTCCATCACCCATTCCAAACAACAAAACATCAACTTTGTTCAAGTAAATTTCCATTACCGACATACTTGTAAGCCCGTCCGCCGTAGTGTAATTTAAGCAAGCAGGCTAGGACACTTATCTGATCTTTAACAGAAGTTTTTTCCTGAATTAGCCCTCCATAAAATGTGATAAACTATCTTTAGCGCGTGAAACAGAATTTTAGATTGCTTATTTTATTTTTTGGAATCATTTCCTTTGGCGTGTTAAACAAAGAAACACATGCCCAAAAGGTCGATAGTTTGCTGCAAAACAAGATTGATGGAATTGCTGACTTCCTGCTCTACCGCAACCACGATACTACATTCATCAGCAATTACCCGAATGAGGTGGCGGTAAAGCTTGTGGCCGTAAACAAGTACAACTATTTCAATATTACCGACAGGGTAAATGATAGCCGGCTGAGATACCGGCCTGTCAGGGATTTAAGCCTCGGGGCAGGGGTTACATATAAATGGTTTGCCCTGGACCTAACCTTTGCTTTGGGTCTGTATAACAAATCGGAATTTGAAAATACCAAAACCTTCGATTTCCAGGGAACTATGTTCACCAGTAAGCAATACATCTCAGCAACCCTGCAATATTACTGGGCGTATCAGGTGGCAAACATCTCGGGGAGTGTACCCGTTAATCCAGAATCGGAGAGAAGGGATGATATCCGTACCATCAATTTTGGCCTCCAGTACATGTATGTTTTCAACTATACAAAGTTTTCACTGAAAGCCCCTTTCGTTTTTAATGAGGTGCAACTTAAAAGTGCAGGAAGCCCCATTTTAGGCGTAAGTTTTAGTATGTTTAACATGGGTGCCGATTCTTCAATTGTCCCTCCCGAAGCTGCCCCATCCTTCGATTCTACCCTTTATCTAAGTGGGTTAAATGTAATTAGCGCGGCCATTAACCTTGGTTACATGTACACTTTTGTTGTTAGGGAGCATTTTTTTTTAACACTTGGCGTAATTCCAGGACTTAATGTCAATGCGGGCGATTACTTTGTTGACACAAGGGAACCAATACATCTCAATGCCCATTTTAAGCTAAACTTTTTGGGTGCCATAGGCTACAATGGAAGGAGATGGTTCACAGGGATCCAGTTTATTTCGGATACCTATTATTCAAGGCTCGAAAAAAAGATGATTGCCGGAATTGGCCATGGCAAGACCAGCCTTTTTGTTGGGTATAGGTTTAAGACTAAGAAGAAGTGAAAATAACTTTTTTTGAAGGATATAAAACCTCATTTTTTGGATGTAGAAGGGATGGCTCCTTAAACAATCCGGCTTTTTTGTTAATCTATATAGCAGTGCTACTATTTAGCCATACCAATGCTTTTGCCCAGAAAAAGCCTGCCACACCTACCTTCGATACCATCCATATCACCCCCGAAAATGTTGTTATATTTAAGGATTCCATCTTGATCCCTCAATCCGATACCATTCTCCTCATTAAAAAGGGTACGAAATACAGGACAAGAAAAAATCCCTATAAAAAAAGCGAGGCTTTTTATGATTCTCTTTATTACAAATCCGACAATAACTTTTTTGGGCGGGAGCTTTATACAATGCTTGTGAAGTATAAGCCACAAGACCAGGAGGTGGTTTCATCAAATCATACTGATGCTTCGGAACCCTTTGATGCCTATCTTGGAAAAACCATCAGTTCCATACATTACAAGCAGGTTGACCTTATGGAAGGTTCGGTTGATGATACTTCCAGGCTCGCGGTTACCGACATTGGCAGGTTTATTAACAAAACACACGTCAATACGAGGCCCGGAATATTGAAAAACTATACACTGGTTAAGGTAGGCGACAAAGTAAACCCTGGCATCTTATCGGATAACGAGCGTGTAATTCGCAACCTGCCCGGTATTGAAGATGTGCGTTTTCTTTTGGTTCCTGATCCCGATAATGACGACATGGTAAAGCTGATCATTGTAACCCAGGATGTTTTCCCGATAGCCATTACTGCACAAGCATCAAGCATTACCAATTTCCAATTGGGATTTTGGAATAGCAATACCCTTGGTTTAAATTTTGGATTTGGCGGACAGGTGTATTTCGATGCCGATGAAGCACCGGTACTTGGGTATGATTTAGGTGCCAAGTACGGAAATATCAAGGGCTCATTTATTGATGCGGAACTTACCTGGCTTGATGCCTTTGTTTCCCAGAGACTACAACTGAAATTCAGTAAGAAGTTTTTAACCCCACAAACGAAATTTGGAGGGGAACTCGATGTTGGATGGATTGATGATGTGTATGGAATTGGAGTTGAAGATACCGTTTATGAATGGAATTATACGGTAAATTATCAGGATGTCTGGGCAGGTAGGTCATTTCTTCTTGGTAATGAACAAAGCCGCAAAAACCTGATCTTTTCACTTAGGCTCAGAAGGGAGTATTTTATTGATCGCCCCTATGTTGCCCGGGATAGCAATGCAGTTTTTCATGATGAAAAATACTACCTGGGGAAAATAGCATATTCAAACCTGAGCTATTACAAATCAAGTTTAATCAGATCCTATGGAGTTACTGAAAACGTACCGTATGGCATGGTTTGTAGCCTTACCTTTGGCTACACGGATATCGAGTTTTTTGGGCGTACCTATCTTGGAGGGAGGCTTGCTCTTGGCAAATATTTCACCGATGTAGGCTACTTCTCTGGCAATGTGATATTAGGAACGTTTTTGGATGGCGGAAAACCATCACAGGGTATATTCGAGACAACACTCTTTTATTACACGCCCTTGATGCATATCAATTTGTATGGTGCACGCAGCTTTTTTACCTTTAGGTATCGACGGGCATTAACAAACGATATAAAAGCAGATGTCAATTTCGGTGATAAAATCCGAGACCTGGACCAGAGAAACCTTACAGGCAGGTCATTGCTTAGCCTGAATTATGAATTTGTTTTATTTCCATCGTGGTACATTTATGGATTCCGTTTTGCCCCTTATGTATTTGCCGACATGGGCTTGATCTCAAGTTCAGTAGATGTATTTTATCAAAGTAGCTTTTATTCCGCTTTTGGATTTGGAATTCGATTAGGGAATGAGAGTTTCGCTTTTAATACCATCAATCTATCTATGGGTTTCCTGCCACAGGGGTTAAATGATCAATCCGCAATATTCTATCATTTCGATATTGGTCAGCCTCCCCTGATCCCGGGCTTAGACGTTCAAAGGCCGCATATCTACAGGGAAGAAGTTATCTTTCCTACCAGTTTGTAAAATATTTTTTTATACCAATTTAACATCAAAATTTCTCCCGTACGTACGGGAGAAATTTTGATGCATAAATGGTAAATGCCGATGTATATTTAAAGCAGCATTAAAAGCGAAGTGAATTAATGGCGCAGTTTAAATAACAATCGGTATTGTGCTTTAAAATAACATAAATTTAATATATAGGAGTTTTGTCGTATAAAAACTTTTATACTTTTGCGCGCTTAATTTTTAACCACTTAAAATTTGAAAACAATGGCAAACGCTGAAAAATTAAGGAAAGCAAGCGAATCAGCAGTGCAAACATTCGCTAAATTGAAAATGGACGAATATGCTGACTTACAATCAAAACTCGAGTATTGTATTGGAAGTTACGACCACGACAACAATCCATCAGGATTGGTTGAATACGGAACAATTGCATTAAATGAATTGAAAGCTATAAAAGAAAAGAGTCCACGTAAAGTGACCAAGAAATTGATTACTGACCTTGAGAAGAGCCTTTAAGAAAAACCTTTCTAAAACAAAATTTAAAGCTGTACGAATTTTCGTGCAGCTTTTTTTATTGCCTCGTTTGCTTCTTAAACCTGTTTAAATTATTCCTCACTGTCAAGCAAACTCCTCAACTGAAACTAATCTTAAAGACCAGATAATCCACTAAGTAGCCCCTATGTGTGCAGTCAGCAGTCTTCAGTTGGTGGGCCTCAGTTCTCAGTT
>CAZBDF010000015.1:12593-18330 GCA_964490385.1 uncultured Lentimicrobiaceae bacterium
TCTCAGTTTCTCAGCCAGAATGGTCGATAAGGGTTTAAAGCCAGGGCCGCTTTGAATTTTCGATATTTTCATCCAACAACATTCAATTTCTATCACCCAAGCACAACATTCAAAACTGTCAGTATGGATAAATTCCAAATTTCTTACCAACGACCGAAGGAAGTCCGTACGGAAGAAAGTAACAATTTCTAAAATTAACCACTAATACCTTTCTCTTCATTCCCTTTGCCGAAAACTTAAAAACCCTTGCTTCTCATCTGTGTTTTTTGTACTTTGCGTCCTCAAAAAATTTCGGGAGTATGAAAACATCTATTACCATCGCCAGAATCATCTTGCTGTCTCTGCTAATACCCTTTGTGTGTTTCTCAGAAAACGTCACTAAAGAAAGGGCAGCAGCACTTGCAATTCATTTTTTTTCCTCAGGTATTGAAGCCAAACACTTCGCTCATTCATCCGAAATATCAAATATCCAAACCCTAAACAGCGAGGGTATTCCTGTTTTGTACGTGATTAATTTTAGGGATGGTGGTTTTGTGGTTACCCCAACCAACGACTCATTCTACCCGATCCTGGCCTATTCATTCGAAAGTAGTTTCTCCGAAACAGAGCTTCCACCAAATTTAAAATCATGGTTGGATTGGTATTCTTCCCAAATCGTAGCAGGTATTAATGAGCCTGATCTGTGTTTTAAAAATCAGGTATTTTTGTGGGATAATTTCCAGGAAGTAGCACAAGATTTTTTTACAGGTGAAACAGGTGTTGAACCGTTATCAACAAGCAAATGGGACCAAAAAGATTATTACAATGAAATGTGCCCGGACGATCCCGATGGATTTGATGGACATTCGCCAGTAGGTTGCGTTGCTACAGCCATGTCGCAATTAATGTATTATTATCGTTTCCCAGCTGTGGGCAATGGATCGTACGCATACACTCCCCAATATGAAGATGGGATTTATGGTGGGCAAGTTGCTGATTTTGGCAACACCTGGTACCGCTGGGACGAAATGCAGGAGCAGTGTTTCGAATCCAATTTGGCGGTTGCGGAGCTTTGCTACCACTGTGGTGTTTCGGTGAATATGGAATATCAATCGAGCAATGCAGGTGCTTCATCAACCGATGTACCTTCGGCGCTTATCAATTATTTCAATTATGCACCATCGGCATATTACCAGGAAAGGGCAGGGCTGGGTTCCACTACTCAATGGCTGACGATGCTTATGCAGGGCCTTGATAAGCGGCAACCAATTTTATACAGGAGTACCAACGGTTGGGCTGGGCACGCCTATGTTTGCGATGGTTACCAGGATTCGCTTTATTACCATTTTAATTGGGGCTGGTCGGGCAATTTCAACGGCTACTTTTATATCGAAGAATTAATTCCCGGGGGCATTAACCTTTCCTATGGTCAGGGTGCTGTATTCGATATTTATCCCGATACCACACAATTCGAGTATCCTCTATTTTGTGATGGGCCAAAAGTATTGTCTTCAAAACTTGGAACAATTGAAGATGGCAGCGGCCCGGATAAGTACCTTCCGAACACTTCATGCAGTTGGTTGATACAGCCTGCTGATACCTCCCTGACCAACATGCTGCTTGATTTTTTGTTTTTAGACACCGAAGCTGGTACAGATATCATTTCAATTTATGATGGCCCTACTGCCGAAGCAGAACTTCTGGGTGAATACAGTGGCAACGAAATCCCGGGAACGATTTATCCCTCATCCAATACTGTTTTTATTACATTTCAATCCGATGAGGAAAGTGAACTAAATGGATGGAAATTATCGTACTATGCCTACCGGCTGCCATTTTGCGACGAAATATTTGTTGTAAACGATAAGGATGGTGTGATTGAAGATGGAAGTAACCACCTACAATACGCGCACAATACAGATTGCTCGTGGCTCATCGCCCCCCAGGTTCCCGTCACTGACTCTGTAGATCGCGTAAGGCTGCATTTCGATTTGTTCAGCATTGCCCCAGGCGACACGCTTTATGTGTATGATGGCGAAAATGAAACCATGCCCCTTTTGGGGAAATTTTCGGGATGGAACCAGCCGGAAGAAATAATTTCGGGCAGCAATAAAATATTTTTGAATTTTCGGACTGATGGCGGGTGGGCCGGGCCGGGTTGGAAAATCAGCTATTATGCTGTTAACCCTGATTATTGTAAAGATACGGTTTGGCTGACCGGGCAGAGTGGCGTGATTGAAGATGGTAGCGGAGCGAAAAACTACGTGGAAAATACCGAATGCAATTGGGTGATTGATGTGCCCAATGCCGAATTTATTGTCCTTGATTTTATGGAAGTTGACCTCGAAGAGTTTTACGACAACGTGAAGGTTTCCGACATGAACAACCTTAACCAGTATATCAAACGCATCACCGGGCACGGACCCTATCAGCCTTTTGCGGTAAACTCCAATCGGGTTTTGCTGAGATTTACAACTGACGAAAGGGATAATTTTAGTGGATGGAAAATGGCCTACCATGCCTCAGTTGAAGGGATTGATGAAGGATATTTCAACAAATTGCTAATTGTCCCTAATCCATTTACTGAAATAATAACTATAGAAACTCCAAACAATTCCCGGGATTTAAACTACTTGGTTTTTGATATGCTTGGTGATGTGAAGCTTTCCGGTTCAGTTCAAAGCAACAATCAATCACACATCAACCTGAAAAACCTGAACACGGGGATTTATTTCATCCGGCTTTCGGATGGGGGAAGTTTTGTGACAAGGAAAATTATTAAAAATTGAAAAATATTCTTTTGGTGGATAGAGACAAGGCATGCCTTGTCTCAGCGTTGGAATATAATTTCTAATCCGTCAAATCCGCGAAAATCCGCATCTAAAATATACGGCTTTATGGAAACCCAATAAAACAAAAATATGAAATCCTTTACCCTCCTATCTTTTTCGCTTTGCATGACAATATTTTCATTTGCCCAGGACAAAGCCCCCATTGCCGAAGACGATTACTACGAGGTCTTTTCATTAAGGACCGACACCCTTCATGTTCTCGAAAATGACTTTGCCTACAATGAACATCCATTTAAGCTACTCCAGGTTTTACCACCCATGCATGGCAAGATTGATTGGGACGATAGCCTCATCTATTTAACACCCAACATGCATTTTAAGGGTGCTGATTCTCTTAAATACCGCATCCTTGACCTCGAGAATAATTTGATGTCGGAAATGGCAACAATTTACCTGGAGGTGGAAAACAAAAGTTTCGACACCCTGAATACAAACAACATCCGCTGCCGCATCAATGCTTGTGGTGTGCAATTTTGGGACATGGATGATGTGAATATGTTTGAGGCTCCCGCCAATTCAGGAGTAAATGCAATCTTTTCTCAATCGCTATGGATGGGGGCCTTCGACCAGGATGATGTGTTGCACGTTGCCGGGGACACCTATCGCTGGGGAGCTGATTTTTTCCCTGGGCCAAAATTGGATCCTATTAATTACACCTCAGAATACGACATCAATTGGAACAGGGTTTGGATGCTCCATCAATCGGATATAGATTTTCATCGTTCACATTGGCAGGATGCAGGCTACGAAATGATTGAAAACATTAGTGAATGGCCGGCAGCTATCGTTCCATCTTATGCACCTTTTTATGATATGGATGGCGATGAAAACTACATGCCTGAAAACGGAGATTTCCCTTTAATCAAAGGTGATCAGGCCATCTATTTTATTTTTAATGATGATCGCGACGAACATACACAAACTGATGGGGTCAAACTTGGGATGGAAATCCATGCCATGTACTATGCCTATAACAGGCCAGCGGATTCAACCCTGAACAACACTATTTTCGCTTCCTACAAAATCATCAATAAATCCGAAAATGATTACCATGATTACTATATTGGATTTTATAATGATTTTGATATTGGCTGTCCCTGGGATGACTATGTGGGGACAGACACCATATTAAACTCAATGTACGGCTACAATGCAACACCCATCGATTGCAGTAATCAATATGCGGAAAATTACGGGAGTTTACCACCTGCAATATCAGTCACGGCCCTGAATTTCGATATTTCATCCACCATAACTTTTCAAGGATGGGGGCTGGTCCCGACTACCGATCCACAAATAGATACAGAATATTACAATTATTTAAAAGCCATCTGGCGCGATTCAACCCATCTAAGCTATGGGGAACAGGGTTATGGTGGCACCGGGCCAATTAATTTTATCTATCCCGGAAACCCGGCTACGGGTGCAGGTTGGTCGGAGGTTTCGGAAAACAATGAAATTGGCGACCGCCGAGGTTTGCTTTCAGCAGGCCCCTACAACCTGAATGCCGGTGAAAGTATTGAGTTAGAATTTGCGCTGGTATTTGCAAGGGCCTACACTGGCTTAAATTTGCCCAACCTCAATAGCGTGGAATTGTTGAAAGAAAGAATTGCAGAAATACATAGTTTTTATAATGAATCTTTAGGTGAGGAAGAAATACAACTTCCGAAAATAGAAGTAGAAATATACCCAAATCCTTTTTCGGATTTCATCACGATTAAATCTGAAATCAATTCCCAAAATCATAGCTATTCAGTTTTTAATATTCTTGGGGAGGAGGTGGTTTCAGGGACTGTTCAAAATAACAATCAATCACAAATCAATTTGAAAAAATTGAACAAGGGGATTTATTTTATCCGGATTTTGGATGGGGGGAATTTTGTGACACGGAAAATAATTAAAAATTGAAAAATATTTTTCTGGTGGATAGGGTAGTTGAGACAAGGCATGCCTTGTCTCAACTGACCATCGTCCGCCAGCCGGCGGACATGGAAACGTTTGATGAGTAGAAAATAGTTCTATCAGTATTTTTCATCCGTCTAATCCGCGAAATCCGCGTCTAATATTTGTAATTCTAAATTTAAACCTTGGAAATGGATAATTTAAAAATATCGTTAACATGTTAGCAAAAGATACTTTCTAAGAGCCAATAAGGCTTAACGCGAAACGCCAAACCCTCAACTTTATTCACTCTAAATACTTTAGCTCACTTTAGTTCACTTCAAACCCCGCAAAGGCGGGATTTCGCTTCGCTCAACTCTAGGCACTTTTATTTCACATTAACCTCTTCAAAATCCGGAATTTCCTCAAGGAAAGCGTAACTGTTTTTTTCAAAATCAATCTGGCAAACGTAGTGCTCCAAACCATTTGTCACCACCAGGTATTTTACCTTTAATGCCAAATTATACCGGGCTACCTGGTCGAATACCTTTTGATTGATTTTTACTGAACTGGCTTTACATTCAACTATGAGCAAGGGCTGACCTTTGGTGCCAAAAGCTGCAATGTCAGCTCTCTTCATCATTTTGTTCACTTTCAGTGAATATTCAACCGCTATCAATGATTGAGGTACACCTTTTTGATTGATCAGAAAATGAATGAAATGTTGCCTGACCCATTCTTCCGGAGTTAGTACAACATATTTCTTTCTTATGATATCGAATATTTCGGTTTGACCCCGGATTTGTCTTGTTTTACATTCAATTGATGGTAGGTTGAGATTAGCCATGAGCAATCAATCAGTTTTGATTCATCGCCAAATTTAACATTATCATTTGTTTAAACTACTTTTGCAGCGGAAAAGAAGATGGGCTGAAAGGCTTGGGATAAATTGACGAAATTAGAAAGGGATCGCTTATGATAACCAAAAATGACATCGTATCAAACTGGCTTCCGCGATATACAGG
>CAZBDF010000015.1:18430-22004 GCA_964490385.1 uncultured Lentimicrobiaceae bacterium
CGCTTATGATAACCAAAAATGACATCGTATCAAACTGGCTTCCGCGATATACAGGCCAGGCAGTAGAAGATTTTGGTGACTACATTTTACTCACCAATTTTTCGAAATACCTGGAATTATTTGCTGAGTGGCATAATGTAGAAATTGTTGGGCGCGACCGTTCCATGCCCAGTGCTACTGCTGGCAACATGAGCATGATAAATTTTAGCATGGGTAGCGCCAATGCAGCGACCATCATGGATTTGTTAAGTGCCAAGAGACCAAAGGCTGTATTGTTCCTGGGCAAATGTGGCGGGCTCAAAAAGAAAAATCAGTTGGGCGATTTAATTTTACCTATTGCTGCCATCCGTGGCGAAGGAACCTCAAACGATTATTTCCCTTCAGAAGTACCAGCTTTGCCTGCTTTTAGCCTGCAAAAAGCAATCTCAACTACCATTCGTGAGCATGGCCGGGATTATTGGACAGGCACAGTTTATACAACCAACAGGCGGGTTTGGGAGCACGACGAAAAATTTAAAAAGCACTTGCGAAAAACCCGGAGTATGGCTATCGACCTCGAAACGGCCACTATATTTACTGTAGGTTTTTACAACCAGATTCCAACCGGTGCCTTGCTTCTTGTTTCCGACCAGCCAATGATTTCTACGGGCGTAAAAACTGAGTCGAGCGATCAGGTTGTGACGAAGAACTATGTAGAGGAACACATAAAAATTGGGATCGAATCGCTCAAACAAATGATCGATAACCGGCTAACCGTAAAACACCTCAGATTTTAGTGCCTGTCTCTGTTTCGTTCTTGCTCTGCGGCATAGGGATAACCTTGGATGGCCAAATTAACTCTATGATTTCAAGGGCAGGGTTATCCGTTAAAAATATTTCATTTTTATAATCAGCTCTTTGCTTTGCCGGGTATCGAACTCACAATCCTTGTACCTCGGTGGCCCCATGCGGGATTTTGGATTGTTTGAACTACCCGTTCCTTCTTTGGGTATGCCAATCCAATTTGTTTCAATCTCCCCGTCTTCATCCTCATCGTGATAAACAGCTATTGCATATTTTCCTTCCGCTACATTTTCAAATGTAGCCTGTGCAGTTTTATTACTCACATCAACATAAAGTTTCCGGATGGCATTATCCGGCTCCGACGGGAATCCCTCCTCTGCATTAAATAGCGTTAGTCCAACCTTGCCGTCGTTGCTTCTTAAATCCACAACTTTAACGGTGATATTGGTTGTGGTTTTTTCGGATTGAGAGAATGCACTCAACAAAATAAAAATTACTAAAAGGCTTATCAGTAAATTAGTTTTATTGCCGTAAATTAGCATCAATGTATGTTTTAATTTCATCTTTTTTACCTCTTCTGCCCGCATATCGTAGCAACTTACTTTTATTGATAGAATACTTTGAAAAAGCTTCATTATAAATGGTTCGCATTTCATTACCTTGATATGCCGAAAAGATGATTTTATCACAAAAAACATCTACTAATATTTTTTCTAAAGAAGAAGTACTTATGTTATCTATAGTTAATGTAGGAGCTTCAGTTATTAGTGTTTTTACAATTATGAAATTGTTGTTCTCTGTTATGTATTTTTCAAAAACATCTTTTGTAGGTTCTAAAAATGCTGAATATTTGTTCTCCTTTAAATAGAAAAATATAGCTTGTGTAGCGTCTTTTTCAACTTCAATTAATTGATAGAATTGATAAGCTTGATGTATCGTGAATTCATTCAGAAGAGAAGAATTCCAGATGCAAAATTCCAAATAGGGAAATTCCTTATTTATTTTTTTACTTAGAGATTTTTCTTTTGGAGAAATTTCAGGTATAAAAGAATTCATTGAGCTAAGCGTAAATACTCCTTTTTCAATTCGATTAAGAATACCTTGCTTTACTAGTGTATATATCCGCCAATTAATAGTTGTTTGTTTAATGTTGGGCTCAAAACCTTTAAAGAAAAAAGCAATATCCTTAGTCACAAAACTTTCTTTGTCTTTGAAAAATGTTATTAATTTTTCGATATGTAGTTTGTCTTTAGCGATAATACTCTTGTTTAATTTTACAAAAATACTAAACTATAAATTGGCAACAAAATTAATTTACTGCCAATTATTAGAATTCAGTAAGCATGAGAAAGATTAAGCGCTTTTGGGTTTTTTAGGATTGCCTTTTGTGTCGGAAAAAACCAGATGTGTTTAATGTGCGGCTAACTTTTTTCAGTATGAAACACAACGCTAATGTTTGCAAAAGTTCAGTTCTATTCTATTTAAAACGATATTATTTAAGGAAACTAAATCTTACAAGCTAAGAATATTCAAAATCATATTTTAGTTTTGTAACTTCCTCCAGAAAAAGCATGTCATACCATTATGCATAAAAAAGCAATCGTCATAGGCGCAGGAATTGGCGGCATTACCACGGCAATCCATCTGGCCAAAAAAGGCTTCAAGGTTAAAATCGTTGAAAAAAACACTTACCCCGGAGGCCGCTGTGGCAACTTTGTAAAGGATGGCCACCGCTTTGATGTTGGCGCCACACTGTTGATGATGACCGACATTTACGAAAAAACCTGGCAGTCGTTTGGAAAAGATCTTTACAAAGAACTTGATCTGATCAGAATGGATCCAATCTACAGCATCAAGTTTTATGGCGATCAACAGGTTCTGTTTTCTTCTGACCTGACCAAGATGCAACAACAACTCGAAGCTGTAGAGCCTGGTAGTTACGAGAAGTTTCTGAAATACATGAGCGAAAGCTTTCGTACCTATAAACTTTCGATGAAACACATTATCGACCGGAATTACAACAATGCGCTCCAATTTTTTAATCTCAAAAACCTATTCCTCCTATTCAAACTAAAGGCATTTAATAATCATTACAGCCACACAGCAAAGTTTTTCAAGAGTGAATTTTTAAGGGTCGTGTTTACCTTTCAAAATATTTATGTCGGGCAAAACCCATACCAGGCATCGGCCATTTTTGCCATGCTCCCTTTCCTTGAGTTGACAGATGGTGTTTGGTTTCCGAAGGGTGGCATGTTTCAAATTGTCGAAAATTTGATTTCTATAGCCAAAGAAAACGGAGTAGGATTTGAATACAGCAAACCTGTAAGTAAAATCTTGCTTGAAGGAAAAAAGGCAAAGGGAGTTCAATTTGAAGATGGATCAATAGAAAATACTGATTTGGTAATTGCCAATGCCGATCTGCCTTATGTTTACGATAAACTTTTACCTGAACAACGAACAGCTAATAGGATCAAAAAGCTTGACTACACTTGCTCCGCTTTCATCTTCCATTTTGCAATGGATAAAGCCTATCCTGAGTTTGAGCAGCACAATGTTTTTGTTTCACATGATTATAGCGAAAATATCCAGGCCGTTTTTAAAGAAAAGAAATTGCCTACAGATGTGAGTTTTTATGTACATGCACCGGGTAAGCACGATAAAACCGCTGCCCCCGAAAATCAGGATTCCATTTCAGTCATCGTTCCTGTTGGCCGATACAAGGAGGGTGATAAACAAGATTGGAATGAAATAAGGAAGCTGGCAAGGCAATCGGTGATAAACAGACTTAAAG
>CAZBDF010000016.1:0-21984 GCA_964490385.1 uncultured Lentimicrobiaceae bacterium
CCCTGAACTGAAAATTTGAATACGCCACTTTGGCCTCTTCAAGCACCAATTCCATGTTTCTTTGCAAAACCTCTTTACCAGCTTCTGAGTTAAAAATTGCTTTTACAGGGTAACTTACCGGAAACTCAATTTTTTCGTCTTCGCCGAAATTGTGGATACCTTCATTTATATTCTCAATACTCATAATTTGTTTCTTTTTGTAAACTTTCGATTAGTGAATTTTTATAGTTGAGTAAATTACCAACAGTAATTATTCTTTTAAGATCACTATATCAGGTGTAGAAACATGCAAACTCCATATTTGATTGTTTGATTAGATAATCTTTTTCAAAATCTATTCGTCGATAACAGCCGGAACCAGGTCCCATTTTTGCTGCCACTCATCTTTGCATGGTTGATGCGATTGATTCATAATCATTTTCATTTCAGAAATAATTTCTTCATTTTCGGATGAGACATCCTCTAACTCACCCGGATCAGTTTCCAGATCAAACAAAAATACTTCACTCACCGGATCTTTGGCATCCTTGCGGATGGCTTTCCACTTTCCTTTTCTAACGGCCTGCCCACCATTGTACTCCCAATACAGAAAATCATGATTGGCTTGACCATCCGGTTTTCCGGTGATTTCAGATAAAATACTTATTCCATCACTAAGTAAGTCCTCTTTCGTTCCCGCCAATTCTGCCAGGCTAGGCATTATATCCCAAAAGGCTGACATATGATCAGATACGGAATTGGGCTGCACTCTTCCAGGCCAGGAAACGATCAATGGCACCCTGAGCCCACCTTCATATAAACTTCCTTTAGCCCGGCCATGCTCCTCACTGAATGGAAATGCACTTTTAAAATATTTCGTGTCGGCACCACCAGCGTATGTAGGGCCATTATCGCTGGTGAAAATGATGACTGTATTTTCATACTCTCCCAGCTCCTTCAACTTTTTTACTATTTCGCCCACTTGTTCATCAAGGTATGAAATCATGGCCGCGTAAGTTGCCCGTGGATAAAGGCATGGAAAATAAGCTCCACCCATATAAGGCTTCTCGTCACCTAATTTTTCATGGTAATAATCCACCCACTTTTGAGGTGCCTGCAGTGCAACATGTGGAATTGGCGTAGCGAAATAAACAAAAAATGGATTGTCCTGGTTTTCCTCCATAAACTGAAGGGTTTCGTCAAGCATTAGTTCCGGGGCATAATCATTGAGCTGAAAATCTGTATAACTTTCCATATCGTAGGGATCAACATCTTCGGACAGTTTTTGATGGGGAGCTACAGATTTGTTATTGAGGGTATCTTTTTCCCTGTTTTTCCACAAATGCACAGGATAATAAGTGTGGGCCTGGCGTTGGCAATTGTATCCATAAAAAAAATCGAAACCTATATCGTTGGGTGTGCTTTTGCTTGTTGGAGAACCCAAGCCCCATTTCCCAACAACCGCAGTTTTATATCCCTGCTGTTGCAGCATTTTTCCGATTGTGAAAGTTGTATCCGGTAAAGGTCGCTGTCCTTCGAGATTGGGATCGGCGTTCATGGCTTTGTAGCTCCAAACATCACCGCGTTCGCTCCATTCATCATTGCCACGAACGTACATATGGCCGGGATGCTGCCCCGTGAGCAGGGCACAGCGAGAGGGCGCACAAACCGGCGAACCGCTGTAGAACTCCGTAAAACGCATCCCCTCATTTACCAGTTTATCGATGTTGGGTGTTTCGATGATTTCCTGGCCATAACAACCCAGTTCATTGTAACCGAGATCGTCGGCAAGGATGAGGATGATGTTGGGTTTGTTGGGTTTCTTAACGGAATTACACCCAGAAAAAACCGATAGAAAAACTACAGAAACCAGAAAGACTGTCCAAAATTTAACTTTATTGTATTGCATAGCCACGCTAATAATTATTCTTTGTTGAGTCCACTCCGAAAAGTAAAGGATTTGGGCTAAAGCCCAGTAATACGTTGTTTATCAATTACCACGGGCTTAAGCCCGTGGTAATTCAGATTGGTGATTACTTGGGCTTTAGCCCAAATATGAATCAAAATAATCATTCATCAAATTGCTTCATTAATCAACACATCATCAATTTCTATGTTCATTTTCATACTTGGCAATTTAAAAGCCAAAATTAGTCAAAGATATTTATTGGGCGGTTTTTCTTTATAGCAAGTTTCGACTCCTCCCCCATCTTTTTCAGTTGTGCTGCTAACATTTGTTTTTTTTGAATTGAACAGCCTAATTATCCAAACACGCTATCTTTGCACTTTCAAATACAATACAATGACGATAAAAGTAATAAGCACAAATATTTCCATTAAAAAAGGCACCATTAAGGAACCTGTCCCTCAAATTACGCTGAATAATAAAGGTGTTGAAGGAGATGCCCACGCCGGTGACTGGCACAGGCAGGTGAGCCTTTTGGCAAAAGAAAGCATCGAAAAATGGAGCCAGCAGGCCGGGCGTATGGTGAAATGGGGCGAGTTTGCCGAAAACATCACAACTGAAGGAATTACACTCTACGAAACTGTTCCCGGAGATAGATTGGTTATTGGAGGTACAGAATTAGAGGTTACCCAAATTGGAAAGAAATGTCACGGCACCGGCTGTGCCATTTTTAATGAAGTGGGCAATTGTGTGATGCCTAAAGAGGGAATTTTTGCAAAAGTTGTTAAGCAGGGCGAAGTTAAGGCGGGGGATGAGATAAAGTACTTTCCTATCAACTAAATTACCTAAGCTCGTAGAGCTTACATATTTGTAATTGTTGCTTAACATTGCAAAGGAAAATCCTCGTAGGGGATTCATAAATTAGGGAGTAGTATTCTTATAAATGATTGGATTATTATGCAACATCTACGATGTTGTCAATTCAGCTACCTTAAGATTCTTTTACAATTATGAATGTCCTACGGACATTTTGACGAATAAAATTAGCCAGATTTAATATAAGTAAAAAGTTCATGTTGGTTCAAAATTTAAGCTTACCCGAAATCAAAAGGATATGAAACAAAAAATAAAAATACTCTCAGTAAACAGTGCTGCCGAACGTGGCAGGAAATTTCCTGTTGATCAACTCATCCTTACCGAAATTGGTGCCGAAGGCGATGCCCATGCAGGGACAAGCCGGCAGGTTAGCCTGTTTGATAATTCGGAGGCAAAGCGGTTTTATGAAATCACTGGGGCAAAGGAACTGGATTTTGGCCAATTTGCCGAGAACATCACTTTTGAAACTGATGGAAAACTGGACGCAATGATTTTCGATACTTTCAAAGCTGGAGATGTAGAAATTGAAGTTACCCAAAAAGGCAAACCATTTCATGATGAATTTCGTGAGCCGGGCAATTATGTGATGCCTCGAAAAGGAATCTTTTGCAAGGTAAAAAGTGGTGGCACACTGAAGACCGGTGACAAAATGGAATATATCCCGAAAGTTTTTAAAGCCCGGATTATTACCCTGAGCGACCGCGCCAGCAAAGGAATTTACGAAGACCGCAGTGGACCTACGGTTACTGAAGACCTGACCAGACAGTTTCAAAAAATAGGCTGGCGCCTGGAAACCGAAAATATTGTAATCCCTGACGATGAGACAGAATTACGCCAATTGCTGCAGGATTCACTTCAACAACAATACGACATTGTAATTACCACCGGCGGCACCGGCATCGGACCAAGAGATATTACGCCAGAAGTGATGCATGAATTCGTAAAAAAAGAAATCCCCGGCATTATAGAAATGATCCGGTGGAAATTCGGCATCGAAAAACCAGCAGCTTTAGTAAGCCGTGCTATGGCAGGAGTAAACGAAAAGACTTTGTTGTTCGCGCTTCCGGGTTCAGTAAAGGCCGTAAAAGAGTATATGGGCGAAATCAACAAGCACATGAAGCATCTTTTTTATATGCTGAATGATATTGATGCGCATTAAAAAATACCAAACCTTGATAGGATTTTGAACCCTGTCAAGGTTGATTTGGAAAGCTTAACCCATGATATCTGAAAATAAAAAACTTAGGTTTAGTTATTGATATTACGATACAATTTTGTATTTTTGATTTTTGAAACTCAAATTCATGAAACGCATTATCACCATAATCATCTCGTTAAGCCTGTTCACAAGTTTATTTGCACAGCAAGATGAGATACCTTACACGCTTGCCGACCGCGACCGGTTGATACGTGTTGAGGCGGAAGTTCAGTCTATTCGAATTGAGATGAACAGCTTGCGAAGTGAAGTTGACACAAAAATTGATAGTGTCCATCAGCGTATTGATGACCAGCAAGCCCTTCTTTACATGGGTTTCAGCTTAATATTTGGTGTCTTGTTGTTTATACTTGGTTTCAATATTTGGGATAGGCGTACTATGATCACACCCATCAAACAACGACAAGATAAAACCCTTGAAGCTTTAAAGGAAATGGCCAAAAAAGATTCCAATATCAAAGAGGCACTTAAGAAAGCTTCGTTGTGGTAGCCCAGGCCACACAATTCTTAGATCTTAATCATTTTCTTTATTTTGCTCACCTTCGCATAGTTTTCAAATACTTCCATCAATCTTTGTTAAGAGAATTTCATAACTTCTTCACAGATAGCTTTGGGCTGTAATTTTGTATCTTAATTTTGCTATCCAAAAATTACATTAAATATCATTCCATTATGACTGTATCGAAAGTAATTGAAGCACAAAAAGCGAAGCTTCAAAAGGAACTTCCGAAAGATGAACTGGCCTTTGGCGAAATCATTTTTAACAATGGCGATTGCCAGATATTGACACAATCGCCGGCAAAGTTTGAATTGATAGTGAGTACCGAATTATCTGATGAACCCGAGGAATACACGCTCTTGGTTAATGATGAGGAAGATATTTTTCCCTCGATGAAGAACATGCCGGTTGAATGGGACAGAAAATCGTATGCCTGCCTACTTCAGTTGGAAAGCGAAATTCATTTGCTCAATCCCAGGGAACACCAGGAACACAAAAAATACAGCCGGGCGGGCATGATAAAGCGTGTACTGAAAGAACGCAGGCTTAAAGCCGATTCGGCTGAATACCGCATCAAATGGGCATCGAACATTTATGGTGACCATATCCTTACCAATGAAAATGGTGTGAAATACAAAGTATTCTTGCGCGATTTTGAAAACGAAACAGGCTACAGCGATAGCATGGATTCGAAGTTGAATAAGTTGGGGACGACCAAGCACATTATGTACGCTTTTGCGAAACTAAAAGAAAATAAGGGGCTGTATAGACGATTGAATAAAACCTGCCCATTCATTGAAGTATATTGCGACCCCCTGAACGATTATAAAATTACCTGGCATTTTCCACACAAGTTACCAGTTGAAGAGCAGTTGCTCATTTCGCGCTATTTTAAAAAGGCATTGTTTATTGAGGATAGCGAAATTACCAGTCTGCTTGGTTTTATTGAAGCTGCCGATAATTTCGATACTTTCCGCATCAGACCTGAAGTGCGCGAAAAGATGGAGGCTGTTTTTGAAAAAGAGATGCTGTCGGGGCTCAAAGAAATCCATAAACCGGATTATAGTTTTATCAAAGCTGAGTTATTCGATTATCAAAAAGAGGGGATTGAATTTGCCCTTTTCAGGAAATCAGTAATTATTGCCGACGAAATGGGCCTGGGAAAAACCTTGCAGGCCATGGGTGCTGCAATTCTAAAAAAGCAGGTTTTCGGTTTTAAGAAAACCCTGATTGTTTGCCCGGCCACAATTAAAGAACAATGGAAAAAGGAGATTGAGAAATTTTCGGATGAGAAATCATTGGTCATTCAGGGTATTCCCGAAGAACGGGTAAAACAGTACAACGAGGAAGGTTACTTTTTTTACATCGTAAACTACGAAACCATTTTGCGCGATCAGGTTGTGATTAGCAAGGCTGGCTTCGATTTCCTGATTCTTGATGAAGCACAACGCGCTAAAAATTACGAAACAAAAACGGCTTCTTCGCTCAAAAGGATCAAGACAAACCATAAATTGGTGATCACCGGAACGCCCATCGAAAACCGTTTGATTGATATCTTTTCGATCATGGGCATCCTCGATCCGCATTTCTTTGGACCTTTATGGGAATTTTCGTACCAGCATTGCCTTTTTGATCCCGACCGGCACAACAAAATAAATGGCTATTACGACCTACAAAAGTTGAACAAGAAATTGGACGAAATCCTTATCAGAAGGGAAAAACGGAAAGTCCTCGACCAGTTGCCCAACTTACAGCAAATAAATGTGCCGGTAAACCTGTCTCCGCTACAGGCCGATTATCATGCTTCCTACGCCAGGGGCATCGCACAAATCCTCCACAAGAAATTCCTCACACCCTACGACCTTCAGCGACTTCAATTGCTGCTGGCATGTATGCGCATGGTTTGCGATTCGACTTACCTGATTGATGACGAAACCAACGAATCACCAAAACTCGATGAGCTCAAATACATGCTGCTCGAAAAAATGGATTTGGCCAACAACGACGGCAAGATCATTATTTTTTCGGAATGGGTGAAGGTGCACAAACTAATTGGAAGAATGTTGCGCGACAACAACATTGGCTTTGTAGAGCTGAATGGGAAAATTCCAGTAAAAATGCGCGGCGAACTGATCAGGAAATTTGAGACCAACAAACATTATAAAATATTCCTTTCAACAGAAGCCGGTGGCTCAGGCTTGAACCTGCAGGTGGCCGATACCCTGATAAACTTTGAGCTGCCATGGAACCCTGCCAAGAAAAACCAGCGCATTGGCCGCATCGACCGCATTGGCCAGAAAAGCAATAAGCTGACCATCTATAACTTCATCACCCGCAATTCCATCGAGCAACAAATTGCATCGGGATTGCTCTTGAAACAGAACCTTTTTGATGGTGTTTTGGGCACCGATGCCACTACAAATTTTGTAGATTTTAGCACCAAAGGCCGATCGCAATTTATTCAGCAACTCGAAGAATTCTTATCAGAGACCGAAAAGCCCCAATTTGAGGAAGATACTGTTGAAAGTTTTTCTGAAGGAACAAGTACAGCCAGCCAACCCACTACAGAAGCTGAAAGTGAACAGCTTGAAAAAGATCCTGAAGAAAAGGAAAGTACTGACATTGACCTCTCGGATGATGGCGCTGACGATGAAGCTAAAGAAAGTACTTCTCCCACCACAACGGACAAGGAAGCGAGCCCACAGACTAAAATCGAAGAGATGGAGCAGGTGATGAACACAGGCATGCAATTTCTTTCGGGGCTGTTCAAGATGTCAACCGGGAAAGACATGGCTCCGGATAACCAGAAAATTGAAATCGACAAAGAAACCGGCGAGGTGGTGATGCGGTTTAAGTTGCCGGTTTAGTGCCCAAAATTACCCCCCTAAGTCAGGGCTTGACTTAAAGTCAAACCCTGACTTGCGACCTGAACACAAAAAACCTCAAGTCATCAATACAACCTGAGGGTTCAAATATTTAAAAAGTTAAATTATCGCTTATCCATTCAATGCCTCGGCACCACTAACGATTTCGAGAATTTCGTTGGTGATGGCAGACTGACGGGCCTTATTGTAGGAAAGTTTCAATTCCTTGAGCATTTCCTGTGCATTGTCGGTGGCCTTGTGCATGGCTGTCATACGTGCACCATGTTCGGATGCTACTGAGTCGAGTAAGGCTTTGTAGAATTGGATCTTTAAGGATTTGGGGATCAGTTCTGTAACGATCTCTTCTTTTGAAGGTTCGAAAATAAAATCAACTTTTGATGTTGATTGCTCAACCTTTTCTTCTTCTTTTTGACCAACAGGAAGAAACTCTTCAGTTTGTAGAATTTGTACAGCCGCATTTTTAAACTGGTTGTAAACAATTTCGATGCGATCGTACTTTTTATCAACAAAATCCTTCATCAATTCTTCGGCAACGGGCAAAGTCTCGTCAAATGTTAAATTATCCAGCAATTCATCCTTGCGGAATTTTACTTCAAATTTCTTGGCCTTCAGGAAGTCAAATAATTTTTTTCCAATAGTAAAAATATCCAGATTCCCGGCTTTGTATTGCAGGGCATAAGTTTCATCGATACGTTTGATTATGGCTTTCCCAACATTGGCATTAAAAGGTCCGCAAAGCCCACGGTTGGATGCTACACCAATAATAAGAACTCGCTCGGTTTCGCGGGTTTGAGTGTAAACGCTCTCAACCGATCCATCAAGATTGGCCGAAATATTTTGCATAATCTCAGTTAACTTAGCAGCATAAGGACGCATGGTAACAATAGCGTTTTGTGCCCTCCTCAACTTCGATGCCGACACCATTTTCATCGCGCTGGTAATCTGTTGCGTCGAGTTTACCGATTCAATCCGTGACCTTACTTCTTTTAGGTTTGCCATTTTTACGTTTTGCGTTTAGTGTGCCGAAGCAAAGCTTCGAGCATGCCCGACCAAAGGTCGGCATTTTGCGTCCCGAAAAGTAGAAAATTTTTAATTTTCGTAACTTTTCGAGGATGCTCGAATAACTATGAAATCAAAGATTTCTGGTTTTTCGGCATTTAGCGTTTCGAGTTTAATGATTAGTGCCCAAAGTACCCTATCCACCTTATAAACCCTATGTACCCTATACCTTTTCCATCTACCTACTTATCGTATTTGGCAGCGATATCTTTAGCGACCTTTGTCATAGTTTTGGTGTCCTCTTCAATGAGTTTTCCGGCCCGTAGATTTTTAAGTAATCCTTCGTGGTGTACCTCAAGAAAATGCAAATATTCTACCTCAAAATCTTTAATCCTGTTCACAGGTACTTTTCTAAGTAATCCTTTCGTGCCGCAGAAAATAATAGCTACCTGTTCTTCAACCTTCATTGGAGAATACTGGGCTTGCTTTAGGATTTCAACATTTCTTCTTCCTTTGGCGAGAACCGACATTGTAGCAGCGTCCAAATCTGAACCAAACTTGGAAAATGCTTCCAATTCGCGGAACTGTGCCTGGTCGAGTTTTAAAGTACCGGCAACTTTCTTCATCGATTTGATCTGGGCATTACCCCCTACCCTGGATACGGAAATACCAACGTTAATCGCCGGACGGATACCCGCATTAAACAGGTTAGATTCAAGGAAGATCTGTCCGTCGGTAATTGAAATTACGTTTGTTGGAATATAAGCTGACACGTCACCGGCCTGGGTTTCGATAATTGGAAGTGCTGTTAGCGATCCACCACCTTTAACCATCGGTTTGAGACTATCGGGCAAGTCGTTCATTTGTGCTGCAATCTTATCAGAATTAATCACCTTGGCAGCGCGTTCGAGTAATCTTGAGTGCAGATAAAATACATCACCAGGATAAGCTTCACGCCCCGGGGGCCTCCTGAGTAACAAGGAAACTTCGCGGTAAGCCACAGCCTGCTTGGACAGGTCGTCGAAAACTACAAGAGCCGGATTGCCTGTATCCCTGAAAAATTCACCAATGGATGCGCCGGCAAATGGTGAGTAAAACTGCATGGCTGCCGGATCGGCAGCGGTAGCAGAAACAATAACCGTATAAGGTAATGCCCCATTATCTTCAAGTGTTTTAACGATGTTGGCCACCGTAGAACCTTTTTGTCCGGTTGCCACGTAAATACAATACACCGGTTCGCCTTTATCGTAAAATTCTTTTTGGTTGATAATGGTATCGATGGCAATGGCGGTTTTACCAGTTTGCCTGTCGCCAATGATCAGCTCACGCTGTCCACGGCCAATCGGGATCATCGCGTCAATCGCCTTGATACCTGTTTGCAGTGGCTCATTTACCGGCTGACGGAAAATTACACCCGGTGCTTTACGCTCCAATGGCATCTCCCAGGTTTCGCCCTGGATTTCCCCTTTCCCATCAATGGGCAGACCGAGTGTATTTACCACCCTTCCCAACATTCCTTTACCAACATTAATAGAAGCAATACGGCCTGTACGCTTTACAATATCTCCTTCTTTGATATCGTGGATTTCGCCCAGCAATACTACACCAACGTTGTCCTGCTCAAGGTTCAACACGATGCCCATCAAGTTGCCTTTTTCAAATTCAACCAATTCGCCCGATTCAACATTGGTGAGGCCGTAAATCCTGGCAATACCATCGCCAATCTGTAATACCGAACCGATTTCTTCCAGCTGTGTAGCTGTTCTAAATCCTGCCAGTTCCTGACGTAAAATTTCCGATACTTCTGCCGGTTTGATCTGTGACATATCTAAGTCTTGTTTTGTATTTTAATGTCTCTTGTCTTCTAATTAAGCGGATGCAATTCTAAAACCGTTTGCCGCGTCGTTTAACTCCTCGCAAAGTCGTTCAAATAAATGGGCCAATTGCGAGCGAAGCGAAGCCCGCCTTGCCGCGAGGCAGGCAATCCGTTTCCTGCAATTCAATTTTTCAACCTTCTTCAACTCTGACAGGACCTCCCGCTGGTCGGACTCTGTCAGGTTTTCCTTCATGTACCAGGGTTTCCCTGCCTCGCCAGCAAGGCGGGCATCCCTTCCTTTTATCCAATCTGCCAATTTTCCATCGCTCCATCATTCCATCACTCCAGTACTCCAGCACTCCAATTCTTCTAATATCCTTTTATATAAAGATTACTTTCGAATGTTTTCTTCAACCTGCTTATCTTCTTACGTAAACTCGCATCGTACTGCCGGTCTTCCATGTTCAGCACAAATCCACCGATCAAGTCTTCATTAACTACTTCGTCCAGTTCAATTGTTTTATGCTCGGCATCCTTCAACAGATCAAGTATTTCCTGTCTGACCTCTGTATCAACAGCCTGTGCAGTAGTAATTTTTACCGGGAGGATGTTCCTGATTTCCTTAAATAAGGAAATAAAATTATCTGCGATATTCCGCAAGTAAGCCTCGCGCTCCTTTTTAACTACAAGTTGCAAGAAACGGAAGGAAAGCTTATCGAGGTGCTTTTCGAAAATTGCCTTGAGCACCTGTGATTTCCTGCGAGGAGGGACAACCGGGCTGGCCAACAATCTTTTCAACTCAGGATTTTCGGCCACAACAGATTGCACGAGCGACATATCCTGATTAACCCTGTCCAGGATTTTCATTTCCTGTGCAAGCTCAAACAGTGCCTTGGCATACCGTTGCGATATTATGGTAACATCCATTGTTAATTAATTTGCTTAGTTGAGTTTGGCTTCTTTGATCAATTGTTCCACGTAGGCTTTCTGCTTTTTCTTGTCGCTGAGTTCATGCTCAAGCAACTTCTCTGCAATCTCAATCGATAGCTCGGCAATCTGATTTTTGAGTTCAACCATGGCAGCCATCTTTTCGTTTTGGATAGTTTCCTTGGCGCTTTCAACAATACGGCCGGCCTCAAGATTTGCCTTTACCCGTGCATCTTCAATCAGCTTGTCCTTGATCTCACGTGCCTGCTTCATGATCCCGTCACGCTCTTCCTTGGCTTCTTTCAGTAATTCCTCGTTGCTGATCTTCAAACCTTCCATGTCTTTGCGAGCCTGATCAGCCTGGTGCAAGGCCTTATCAATCGAATCTTCACGTTCATGCAAAGATTTCATGATCGGTTTCCATGCATATTTGCCCAGCAACCACAGAACGATTCCAAAGGCAAGGGTCATCCAAAATATCAATCCAATTCCGGGATTAACTAATTCCATTTTAGTATATTTTCAATTTAATAATCTTGTAAATCCGTATTAACTCTCAACTCAATAAAAACCGCTGTCAAGAAAGAAAATTCAAAATCCAAAAAACAAAATTCAAATAAATATCAAAAGACAACAATCAAAACTCAAAGCCATCTAAACAATCTATTTTTGGACATTAGAATTTGAGAATTGAAATTTATTTGTCATTTGGATTTTGCTATTTGTTCTTTAGAGAAAACCCTTTGTCCCAACCAACCGTTGGGACTATAGGGTTTTGTTCTTTCTACAGGAAAACAATAAGCAAACACACAACGATGGCGAAGAAAGCAACACCTTCGATAAGTGCGGCAGCAACGATCATATTCGAACGAATATCACCCACTGCTTCCGGCTGACGTGCAATCGATTCAACGGCACCACGGCCAATCTGGCCAATTCCGATACCTGCCCCAATTGCTGCAACACCTGCTCCGATACCGGCACCCATTTTTGCGTAAGGCGCCAAATCGGCTGCAACCTGTAATAATACTGCTAATAATTCCATGATAATTATTTATTATGATTTAAAAAAAACTTCAAATTAAGACCCCCTCTAGCTCCCCCTCGAGGGGGAGGATGCCACCCCACCATCTACTGCAGTGGCTTGTGCGGCTGGTCTCCCTTCCCCTCCAGGGGAAGGGTCGGGGATGGGGCCTATTTTAATTCAAAAACAAAGAACTCTATTTTCTTAACTCAACACTCTGAATCCCGAAAAATCACAAATCTATGATTTGTATTATTTTTCGAGGATGCCCGAAGCAAAGCTTCGGCACTCCAAACTTCCCCTTAGTGACTCTCCTCAGTGGCCATACCAAAGTAAAGTGCCGACAACAATGTAAACACATAGGCCTGGATTAAGGCAACCAACAATTCAAGGAAATCCATAAATATTACAAAGGCAACCGAAACGATGGAAACACCGTATCCAAGACCTACACTAATTTGTCCGAAAATAAATATCAAACTAACAAAACCCAACACGATAATGTGGCCTGCCGTGATATTGGCAAAGAGACGCACCATCAACACAAAGGGTTTGGTTATAATTCCAATAATTTCGACCACCGGCATCAATGGCACAGGGAATTTCAGCCACCAGGGAACACCCGGTGTATTTACAATATGTACCCAATAATTTTTGTTTGCACTGAATGTGGTGATCACGAAAGTGAACAATGCCAGTACCATGGTCACGGCAATATTTCCTGTTACATTGGCCCCGCCCGGGAAAAACGGAATGAGGCCAAACAGGTTATTAAAAAAGATAAAAAAGAAAAGCGTGAGCAGATAAGGCATGTATTTCATGTATCTTTTCTCACCAATCGATGGTTTGGCAATATCGTCGCGGATAAAAATAATAATTGGCTCAAGAAATGACTGGACGCCTTTTGGAGCTTCACCTTTGCGCTTGCGATACATTCCGGCAATATAAATAAACAACCAGGTCATGAAAATCAAGCTCATGAAAATGGCAAATACGTTTTTAGTAATCGAAAAATCAAGTGGCATTTCCTGGTCGCCATCATGAACAATTACATGGTCATCGAGGAACCTGTCCTGAAGTACCCGGACAACTTTTCCCTTTTCAGGTCCTTCGTGTGCAATACCAAAACCATTATAATGATCGTGTCCGTGATGGAATTTGTTAGACATAAAGGCATGCAATTGTCCATCGTAGATTAGGATGATCGGTAATGGGATGGTCAAATGGAAATCGCCATAGCTTAGGATATGCCAGTCGTGGGCATCGATAATGTGCTCGATGATCATTTCGCCGGCATTGAACTCCTCTTCCACCACGTCGGCTTCCCAGCCTTCGTGTTGATCGCCCTCTGCCTTATGTCCATGATCGACAGCCAATACCTGTGTAATCAGGATAGCAAGAATTCCCGCTACGAGAAGTCCGTTCCTGACTAAGCCTGATTTTTTACGTTTGTTTTTACTCATGTGCAATTTTGTTTTGCTGAAATATCATTACTCAGCTAAAATCAAAACCTTATTTTTAATCACTTCAACCACTCCACCCCTGATCTCAAAAAATTGCTCCTTTTCTTCATTGGATTTAATTTTAACCTTGCCTTTTTTCAAGGCCGAAATTAAAGGAGCGTGATTTTTTAATAACTCAAACGAACCATCCAGCCCGGGAAGTTGCACTAAATCTGCATCTCCTTCGAACAAGGTTTTATCTGGTGTAATGATTTGAATTTTCATTTTTGTATGCTTTGTCTTTTCCTGGAGGTTTACGCTTCGCTTTCGGTAAGCATTTTCTTGCCTTTTTCAATGGCTTCGTCGATGGTACCCACCAGGTTAAAAGCTGCTTCGGGATATTCGTCAACCTCACCGTCCATGATCATATTGAAACCCTTGATGGTGTCTTCGATGGAAACAACAGTTCCGGGGATGCCGGTAAACTGTTCGGCAACGTGGAATGGCTGTGAAAGGAAACGCTGTACCCTACGTGCACGATGGACCACCTGCTTGTCTTCTTCCGAAAGTTCATCCATACCGAGGATAGCAATAATATCCTGAAGGTCTTTGTATCGTTGTAAAATTAATTTTACGCGTTGTGCCGTGTCATAATGCTCGTCGCCAACAACATCGGGTGAGAGTATCCTTGATGTTGAATCCAATGGGTCAACAGCAGGATAAATTCCCAGCTCAGCAATTTTACGGTTCAGCACAGTGGTTGCATCAAGGTGGGCAAATGTTGTAGCAGGCGCAGGGTCGGTCAAGTCATCAGCAGGAACATAAATGGCCTGTACTGATGTGATCGACCCACGCTTTGTTGAAGTAATCCGCTCCTGCATCAAGCCCATCTCGGTAGCCAGTGTTGGCTGGTAACCTACAGCACTCGGCATACGTCCCAAAAGTGCTGACACTTCAGAACCTGCCTGGGTGAAACGGAAAATATTATCGATAAAGAAAAGGATATCGCGTCCGCCGGATTTTTCATCTCCATCACGGAAATATTCCGCAAGTGTCAAACCCGAAAGGGCAACACGTGCACGTGCCCCGGGAGGTTCGTTCATCTGACCGAAAACCAATGTAGCTTGTGATTGTTCCAGTTCTTTATAATCAACTTTAGAAAGATCCCATCCACCTTTCTCCATGTCTTCGATGAAGGCTTTGCCGTATTTGATAACGCCTGATTCAATCATCTCGCGCAAGAGGTCATTACCTTCACGGGTACGCTCGCCCACACCACCAAATACCGAAAGTCCTGCATAAGACTTGGCGATGTTGTTGATCAGCTCCATGATGATTACCGTTTTACCAACGCCGGCACCACCAAACAAACCAATCTTTCCACCTTTGGAATAAGGCTCGATGAGGTCGATGACTTTGATGCCTGTAAATAAAACTTCCTTGGAGGTGGTTAGGTTCTCAAATTTTGGTGGTTCACGGTGGATGGAATAGGATTGGGTTTTCGGCACATCTTTCAGTCCGTCAATTGGTTTGCCAATCACGTTAAAGAGCCTACCCTTGATATCGTCACCTACCGGCATAGAAATAGGGCCGCCGGTATTCAACACTTTCATGCCCCTGCGGATTCCGTCGGTGGAGTCCATGGCAACAGTACGCACGGTATTTTCGCCGATGTCCTGCTGTGCTTCGAGGGTGATGGTATTGCCGTCGGATTTGGTAACCTCCAGCGCGTCGTGGATATTGGGAAGTGATTCGCCCTGCTCGAATGTAACGTCGATTACAGGCCCGATGACCTGGGAAACTACACCTTCACTTTTTTTACTCATTGATAATGACTTAGAATATGTATCTGAAAATTGAGCGCAAAGATAAGAGATAAGTTTTAGTGTTAAAGCAGATTAACATTTTTTTGAAAAAGAAAAAGGAATTGGAGTATTGGAATGTTGGAATAGTGGAGTGATGGAAGAATGGAATGTGAGAATGGCTGAATGAAGTGATGGAGGTTTTGAAGATTGAAATGATGGAGTGGTGGAGCATTGGAATGGTGGAATAGTGGAGTTATGGAAGATTGGAAGATTGGAAAGCTGGAAATTCGATAGTTCGAAGTTTTTACAATTAATCAATGAAAGCTTAAGACTTTTTCCTTGACAATTCTATTTGGAGGAAATATGATACTTCGAACGGATAGCAACGATGAGGGGAATGCAATAGAGAAGTGGTGGAGTGTTGGTGATGGAGTCACCGTCTTGTCATAGGCAAATTATACACCCTTTCAATGCAATTGATGTTATACACGAACAGCAAGCCTGTATAGCCGGATTACTATCGGCATTTTAGTAGCTTTGCGCGCTCAAAATTTTTATGAAAAACACCCACGATAACGTTTATGACCTTGGAAATGCACGCATCCCGGCTTTGATGTGGAAATATTTCCTACCTGCTTTTGCAGGGGTTATTATCAATTCGTTGTACAATATTGTTGATAGGATATTTATTGGCCAGGGTGTTGGTGCATTGGCCTTATCAGGTCTAAGTGCGGTCTTTCCCATAATGCTTATTATGATGGCATTCGGAATGTTGATAGGTATAGGTGCCGGTGTTCGCATTTCTATTAATCTTGGAAAAAAGGATTTTAACCGTGCCGAAAAAGTGTTGGGCAATGCTTTTACCCTGATTATTATAATGGCTGTATTGTTAACCGTTGTAGGATTCCTAATTAAGGATCCTATGTTGCGCATGTTTGGTGCAGGCCCCGAAACAGTTGATTATGCCAATGATTATCTAAACATCATTTTATTCGGTTCCCTTTTTAATATGATGGGCTTTTCATTAAACAACCTGATCCGTTCCGAAGGAAATGCCAATATCGCCATGTACTCCATGCTTATCAGTGCAGGACTAAACCTTGTGCTGGATCCCATTTTTATTTTTGTTCTGGACATGGGTGTTAAAGGAGCAGCGTGGGCTACCATAATTTCTCAATTCGTTTTAATGATATGGGTCCTTCGACATTTTCTATCTAAAAGATCAGTAATAAAACTTAAACCTTCCAATTTCAAACCCGAAAAAGATATTATCCTCTACATCGTAACTATCGGGTTTGCACCCTTTTCGATGCAAATGGCTGCTAGCTTAGTACAGGTGACTTTTAACATGCAATTGGTAAAATATGGCGGGGACCTGGCTGTAGGGGCCATGGGAATCATCATAAGCGTTGCCATGTTGATTATCATGTCCATTGTCGCTATAAATATGGCGATTCAGCCCATCATTGGATTTAATTATGGTGCAGGTAATTTAAAACGGGTTAAAGAAACCCTGATGTTGGCAATGAAATATGCAACTTTCGTTTCAATAGGTGGTTTTCTTTTGGTTGAACTATTTCCACATTCCATCATCCGTTTATTCAATAGCCAAAGTGATGAATTGTTGAATATTAGTACAAGAGGGCTTCGGATTTTTCTGGCAGTCTTACCAATAATAGGCTTCCAGATTATAGTCAGTAACTATTTTCAATCCATTGGAAAGGCCGGTATTGCTACATTTTTATCTATGCTGCGGCAAGTAATTGTGTTGATCCCTGTATTATTGATAGTGCCGGGATATCTTGGTTTAACTGGCGTTTGGTTGGCTTCCCCTGTTTCGGATGTGGTTTCAGGCATTGTAATTTCTTTTTACCTTGCAAGGGAGATCAAACATTTAAATGCAGCCATTCGCCTCCAAGAATAAAATGGATCCATAGGTATTACTTGCCCACATTCATATTTAATTGAATACCTTTGCTGCTATGAGAGCTGTATTGATGTATGCATTTTTTGTTATCGTGTCCATGCTGATGATTTCCTTTTATCAGGATGACAATGAACCTTCGAAAGTGGAGGACGCAACTTGCCTGGCCATCAGTTACAACATCGAATGTGTAATCCCCGAAATTGATTTTACCAAAGCAAAGTTGTTTTTCAGGTCAAATCTTTGTCAGTCAATAACAACAAAATATTTTGAGGCTACTCAAAAAGACTCATTGGTCGAAACAGCCCTTAAAATATACATAAAGAATACCATCGGAATAAAACCATTGTATCGAACACCTTTCAGAAAAAAAATACTTTCCCTCTCAGCAGCAGAAGATTATTACCCCCTCGCTTAATAACCTGAATTCGACTTATTGTTACTTTGTCAAGTTGCACTAAACTAACTATAAACCAACATTAGTGCAGCTTAGTGACTTGGCGACTTAGTGGCAGGGAAAGTTCACCACAAAGACTCTAAGACACAAAGGAATTCACAAAGAAAGCGATACAAATTTTTGTAATCATCATATCAATAAGTACTTTTCCGAACCAGGTTATTTGATAGCACGGCTGAACCCAGGCCGGCCAATCACAAGCAATTCATATTTATTCATTTCCACTTATCAACTGCATCAAGTTCATAATTAGTGTCGTCTATAAAGTCAGCTTTTCAATAGCCCCCGTTCGGGGGAAAATGAGTTTGAAATATCTCCCCCGCCTTTTCGCTAATATTGCCAAATGCAATATTAGCGAAAAGGCGGGGGGGGCATCCCATTAATTCAATCCCCGACCTAAAGGACGGGGCTATTGATAAGTCAAAAAAACTCACTAAAAAACAGACACTTTCAGACTAGGAACTTTGACAGAGTGGTCTAATTCAAGGGATTATGATCCATCATGCTATAAAAATAATTTTAATAAGTTTTAAAAAGAACCGCTTTTTCTATTTTGTCAACCTATTTGGGTTTATAACAGGATTTCTGGTGCTGGCAGTAATTTTAAGCTATGTTTACCAGGAGCTTAGTTTCGACAGGTTTCATGAAAACTCAAACAACATTTACCGCATCCATTCAGGAGGTTATGGTGTAACACCACCATGTTTTGCCGATAAGCTGAGAAACCAAATCCCTGAAATATGCGGAGTGGTCAGGTTTATCAGGAATGATTTGACTTGCATCAACAATGATAATGAAGTGCAAATTGAAAACACCTATTATACCGACCCTGAAATTTTCAACATTTTTTCGTTCAAGCTATTATCGGGAAATCCTGAGAAAGCCCTAATTGAACCCAACTCCGTTATTATAAACCAAAGCACGGCAAACAAACTATTTGGATGCGATTTCCCGATTGGCGAAAGCATCCGCGATAGAGATGGAATAGTTTATACCGTCACAGGAATAATGGAAGATATCCCTTACAATTCGCACATTCAGGCCAATGCATTCATTTCTATCGAAACACTAAGGCATAGTGATAATGGTGATGAACTGGGCTGCAGCACCTGGTATATTTTAAGCTATATTTGCTTATCAGACCAGGCAAAAATCAACGAAACCACCCAAAAAATAAATTCGATTATTGGGGATTTCAGGATGGGAACAGGCGAAGGAATGATACCACTGGAACTGCAACAATTAGGGGATGTATATTTTGATTATAAAAACAACAAGTACGATGGATGTAAGCATGGAAACCGGCAAACAGTTTTATTGTACTTCGCCATTTCCATTTTAATAGTATTGATTGTAATTATAAACCACATCAATCTTTCCACCATAATGGCCGGGGCAAGCGCTAAAGAAATTGCCATTCGCAAAATTACCGGGGCAACACAAGTAGAGATTATTAAGCAATCAATTTTTGAAGCATTGGCAGAAATGCTTATTGCATTTACAATAGCCATATTTGCTCTGGAACTATTTCTTCCTGAAATCAGCAGCTTGTTAAACATCTCTATTGCCGAATCAACAAAGAGTACAAACTTGTATATCTGGTATTTCGCAGGCATGGCAATTATCGGCTTAATAAGCGGAATTATTCCGGGAATAATCCTTTCGAAGATCAATGTTTTGAAAACCTTAAAAGGTGAATCATTAATAAACTCACGTGGATTGCAGCGTAAAATGCTGCTTATCATTCAGCTTGTAATAGTGGCTATTTTCCTCAATTCAGCATTCATTATCAATCGCCAAATGAACTATCTCTCCGAAAAGGATTTGGGCTTCAATTATGAAAATCTGGTGTATTTTAGCTTGGACGAAACACTAATGAACAAAAAAGAGGTATTAAAAACCTCCTTGCTAAACAATCCGAATATTGAATTTGTTGCTTATTCTGATGGGATTTTGGGAGGCGGTTTTTGTAAATCCATATTGGAATGCAACGATTACGCGAAACTATGTAATATCATTTCTGCCGACCCGGATTACATCAATTTATACCAAATAGAAATGATGGATGGAAGGAATTTTTCAAGGAACCTGACCTCTGACTTTAGCAAAAGTTGCATCATCAACAAGGAAACGTGCAGGGCCTTCAACTTAAAAAATCCTATTGGGAAAAAATTCAATGGCAGAAATATTATTGGCGTTGTCAGCGATTTTCATTTTAGTTCGTTGCACCAGCAAATTCAACCATTGGTAATAAACCCCCTGGATATAAAACAAGGTGACAATGGAAGCCAGGTTCAAATTAAAGTCCGTCCGGAAAACATCAACGAAACCATTGAATTTATTGAGCATACCTGCAGAAATATTGCACCTGGATTTAATGGTAATTTTACATTTTTAGATAAGCGGATAGCGGAACTCTACAAATCAGAACTGGATTTAAAAAACAGTTTTCAGGCATACTCCATCATCACATTTGTGATTGCATTGTTGGGCCTTTTCGGATTGTTCCTGTTTACGGTTAAGAAAAAAGCCAGGGAAGTCAGCATCAGGAAATTGTTTGGTGCGAAGTTAAGCGACACTTTCTTACTGATGGCCAAAGGGCAAATATGGATTGTTGTAATTTCAAATATCGTAGCCATTCCTGCTACTTATTTTGTAATTGACAACTGGCTCAATAATTTTCATTACAGAATAGAAATCGGGCTAATGGTTTTTGTGCAAACTTTTTTGATTACACTGGCTTTTATCTTGCTCACAATTTTGTTTCTCATCGTAAAAGTCCACAAGGCCAACTTAATCAAAACATTGAAGCATGAATAGTGGAAGGATGAAGGGAGGGAAGAAGGGAGTGGTGGAGTGATGGAGTATTGGAAAATTGGTGGGGGAGAAACTGTCAGACAGTTGCCCGGAATCTTAAAAACTTGATATTACATTAGAAGTGAAATATTCATTTTTACTTTCGCAAAACTGTCTGACAGTTGGGCACTGAACGCTAAACGCAAAACACGAAACGCTTTTACTCCTCACTGTTCACCATCCAACTCACGCCATACTTATCGGTAAAGTAGCCAAACATTGCTCCCCAAAAAGTCTTTTCGAAAGGCATAATAATGATTCCGCCACTTGATAGATTTTTGAAACAGCGCTCGGCTTCGGCTATGGTTGTGCAAGCAATCGAAAGTGCATTAGCATTTCCATGGTCAACGGGCTGACCGGGCATTGCATCTGCAGCCATTATTACAGCATCGCCAAACCTTAAGGTAGCATGCATCACTTTGTCTTTGTAATCTTCCGGAACTTCAACCGGGTTGCCTTCGAAAGACAAAATTTCGAGTTGGCCATCAAGGGCTTCTTTGTAAAAGGTCATAGCTTCTCGGCATTTGCCTGCAAAGGTGAGGTATGGGTTGAGGGTTGTCGTGGGTTCTTTCATGCGGTTTCAATTATTGAAGTTATTATTGTGCTGTATTAATTGGCCTGAATTTCCATCCAAAAATACAAGGAATATCGAATATCCAATATTGAATACTGAATGTTGAAGTAAGAAGGGTCTTCATAAAAGGAATAACACGTCCTTTGACTATTCGATGTGGACTTAAAACTTCATTATTCGATATTCAGTGTTCAGTATTCAACATTCAAAAAAAACGGTTTAACTCCTAATACCATATTACAAAATTATTGAATGGCCCCATCCAATACTATTTTCTGCAAAGCACCTTCATTACTTTCAATCTCTGTGAGAAGTTTAAACTGTGTCCTGCATCGGTCGAGGTTATGCTTTTCACGGGTAGTTTTAAAGTAAATGTCACCTTGCAGGAAGTCGGTCAGGAAACGCAAACCAATCATAAACGTCATCACTTTTCCACCAAAAACCAGGTTGTTGATTTCTGCTTTGGTAAGTAAATCTTTTAATTCCGATAAATAGCCCGAGGCAATTGCTTCAAATATGTTAAGCCTCAACTCAACTTTTGATAGGTCCTGTTCATCCTCTTCAGCAGGACTTATGAATGTTCGTACCATATCACCAAAATCGAACAAAACGGTACCAGGCATGATTGTATCAAGGTCAACAACAGCAATTCCTTTTAAAGTGTCCTTATCGAGGAGCACATTATTTATTTTGGTATCGTTATGCACTACCCTTATGGGGATTTGACTACTTTCCAGCAATTCCTTTAGCCGGATGCTTAGATGCCCGTGGGCTTTAACAAACGCTATTTCTGGTGATG
>CAZBDF010000017.1:0-7985 GCA_964490385.1 uncultured Lentimicrobiaceae bacterium
GCTGAATTTATGAATGTAAATGAGATTATGGAAAAAGCTGAAGTTGAGGCATCCCACTCCTCCGAAATACTGGATATTGTAGATGCACTGATAGATTTGAAAGTGATAGAAAAGGAGGTAATATGAGTTTTTTCCTAGATAAAGACAGAATAAAAAAAATTGACGCCCTCCGCATAACTTACTTCATTACCTTTCTGTTTTCATTCGCCCTGACTGAACTTGGCAGGTACATTTACCGGCCTTACATTTACGAAAACAATATCAATGATTTTGGAATTGCCGATTCGATGGGCAACCTGGGGGGAATAGTCGTGCAAATTTTCTTTGGGCTTTCAATTTTAAACCCGGGCAGGAAAAAGGGCTTTTATTTGATCGCCTTTTTCACTGTTGGATACATCGTTTATGAAATTTTGCAGCCCTATCTACCCAAGGGAACTTTTGATTGGAAAGACATATATGGAACTCTTATAGGTGCCGTTTTCAGCCTGTTACTTTTCTTACTTATTCATGCGTTGATGGGAATAAAGAAAAATCCTCCTGATGCCGACGTTTTAAAATAATGGATCGATTATTTTCCTTACCGGATAATCAACTTGCTTAACTTACTACCTTCAACTCCAACAAAATAAATTCCACCTTGCCAGTTAGAAGTGTTTATTTGCTTTTTACCAATAATGAAATCATCAAAGATTTTCTGCCCCAGCAAGGAATAAACAACGACATTGGCCTCCGATTTGCTATTTAACTCCAGGGTTAACTGATTTTTTGCCGGGTTGGGATAATACTTAAACGGGCTCTCAATAACGGTGTTTTGAATGGATGTAGTGGAATTAGGCCCTGCAAAGGTGTGTTCCTGCCAAACGAAATCACCAGTCCCGTTGGGCCTGCGGGCAAAGGCATAGTCTGATCCATAATTACCAAAACTTACCTCGTTGGCAATTTCACTGTCAGCATTCGAAAAATAGACCGTCTCCCCATCCTTCGAAAGTTTAAAATTGGCATGCAAGCCTTCCTGGTCTTCATCTTTGTCTGCCCAAACTATTAGGTACCCATTGCCTTCAATTGTGCTTGCTTCGGGGAATTGCCACTTTGTAAGTTCGTCCAATCGATCCGAAAGAAAATATCCGCTCAAATCAATTGCCTCAGCTGATTTATTGAAAAGCTCAATCCAATCGTCGAACTCACCGGCGGGATCAGGAACTGCAGCTACATTATCTGCCATCAGCTCGTTGATCACCACGTCGCTGTATTCCAAAACTGATGTTTCCACCTGGTAGAGATAAACATCATGTTCGGCGCCTTCAGGATTATAGGATGTTGTTCCCCAATCATCATCTGCAATGGCTTCGATATAAAACCTTACAAACTCAGCCATAGGATGTGAAGGAATTGAAGCCCCAAAAATATTATCACCAGCCTGACCATCATTGTGCTGACCATCATCAAACATTTCAGTTTTATTAAATTGCCCCATAAAACCTGTTCCAAAATACAATTGAACCTTATCGACACCCGGTTCACCCTCAACCATTGCGTTTACAACAACAAGCTGCGATGAATCCGGTTGTCCGAAATTTACTCCATCCACATTCCAACTTACTTCATCAATTTTCAAATCTTCACGGTTTACTTCAGTATTATTTGAAACATAATTTTTACGCACGGTAAAAAAGTCTTTGACCTCATCAACTTCATTTAAAAACTGATTGTAGGAATACAATTTTTTAGGATCATCGCTCACGTGCTGATCGATAAGGGCGGCATAAGTATCAACTTTTTCTTCAGCCATTTCGATATCAAAAGAATGCTTCATGATTGTCCTTACATGCGCCAGGTAACGTTGCCTCAATTCAGGCACATCAAACAAAACATTCATCAATGGATATTTGATGTTGTTTTCATGGTAAAAAGGGCTCCACTGAGTTGCATCATTAATTTGCATGCAAGTATTGGCATCGTACTCCATTGGGACCAGCCTGTTGGTGGCCACATCAAAATATACATAATAGTCCATTCCACCTTTATGTACATAGCTATCGTCGTCGGTAAAAAGAATTTCGTGGGCTACAAACCACAAAGCTCCATCCACATCCATATATTTGTTGAGCGAATCCTCAAGCACGTCCAAAGGTGTATTATTTAACACATCACAAGCTTTCACCAGATCGTCCCAGGGATTGGGTTTTGAAGCACTTTTAAGCCGGTAATAATCCTGGTAAGTTGTTGTATCGTCACCCAGGTAATTCAAACTACAAAATCCTGCACCAAAATTACCTCCACCGCCACCGGACAATTTTTCGGCCCGCCAACGTGTAGCACCTTTATCGAGGAACCATTCTTCGGCGTGCTGGCCATTGAGCTGTTGAACGTTAATGTAGATGCCCCAATTCTCATTGTTGATGTAGAGCTGTACAAAGTTTGCCTTGGCATTTGGGATATGATTTCTGCAAAGATTATGATATAATGTTTCCCTAAGAAATGAACGGTCATCGTAGCCATTGATTAGGTTGAGGGTTTCATAACCTCCCACATTCTGATCATCAAAAACATAATCCATCGTGATATTGAAACTTTTCTTCTCGGAACTTTGGATGAACATATAAGATGTTTGCCCCCTGAAACGTGCGCCCACGCTATCATACACAACTCCGTTAAAAGTCATTGTGGCAGGAATATCTATTTTATTTTCCCAGTTACCGACCATTTGCTGCCAATAATTTGTCTGATCGAATTCTAAATAAATGGTATCTATGTTGGCCTCATCATAAAAGCCTGTTGACTCAACACCGCCCCTGATCAGGCGAAGGCTATCTTCGGAAAACTGGAAGGCCTGTGGTAGGTCTTGCGAAAATGAAATTTTAATAACTATGAATAGAAACAGTACTGTAGATGTGATGAGTTTCATGTGGCTTTTGGTTTAAATCATAATTCTCAATTACCGGTATATGGTGTCCTAACTTCAAACCAAGTAAAATCCATTCTTCAAGGGTAGATTGCAATTCGGTTTCACATTCCTTCAAGGTATTGCCAAAAGCAATAACCCCTTTGCATAATGGGATTCTTCCTGAAAATGTTCTGTCTTCAAGTTTATCATACTCGGCATGAAGTAATGCTTTTTCGATGTATCCTGTGAAAATATATTTTAGCATTTTCGATCCCTTCAATTTATTGTAATTCTGAAATTGTAACTAATCAGTCTATTAAAACGCTTAATCAAACTGTTCATCAATAACATGCAAAATATAGATATTATAAGCCTTAAATACAACAACAAAAAGCAGACCTGAAATTCAGATCCGCTTTTAATATCCTATCAAGGAAAATTATTTCACTGTATGCACGTGTACGTCTGTTTGTGGGAATGGAATAGAAATTCCTTCTTTGTCGAAAGCTTTCTTAACTGCTTCGGTCATATCGAAGAATATCCCCCAATAATTTCCGGCATCGGCCCAAACGCGAACTACAAAATTCACTGAGCTATCAGCCAATTCGGAAACAGCTACAAATGGAGCAGGATCTTTGAGGATCCTGGCATCTTTTGCAATCAACCCGTCGATAACAGCACGTGCTTTATCGATATCATCACCATAGCCAATTCCAAAAACGAAATCAACACGGCGCTGAGGCTCGGTTGAAAAATTTGTCATTGCACTGGTTGAAAGTCCACCATTAGGAATGATAATAGTTTTGTTGTCCGGGGTTTTCAAAATAGTATTGAAAATCTGGATTTCCTTTACAGTACCGGTGTAGCCTTGTGCATCGATAAAATCACCAACTTTAAAAGGCTTGAAGAGGATGATCATCACACCACCAGCAAAATTCTGCAGTGTGCCAGACAAAGCCATACCAACAGCCAAACCGGCTGCGGCAAGAATCGCTACAAACGATGTCATTTCTACGCCTAACATACTGATAACACTAATAATTAGCATTATCTTTAGCAGCATGCCAAGCAATGATTTGAGAAATACCCTCAGTGAAGGATCAACATCTTTTTTTGCCATGCCTTTAACAACCGCATTCATAATCATCTTAACAATCCATAAACCGATTATCAGAACCACTAGGGCCAATAGTATTTTCAGGCCCCAATCTGTTACCAAAGCCATAATAGCTTCCATATTAATTTTTTCCATAATTTAAAATTTTAGATAAATATTTGTTTTACATAAAGTTTAGAAAATTCGCTTAGAAATTATATGTCAGTCCAATTCCTAAAGTCTCCTGAACCTGAAGCTTGTCATTCGGTGTAGCTGTTGAAACTCCGGCATCATCAGTAGTAATCATCACATCGCCTGGCCTGTAAGCCAAATGGAGAAAAAAGCTAACCGACATCCATTTATTGAGTGTGTAATTAAAAAAGGTTTGCCAATTTACATCAACAGGTGCAGCACCATCAGGAATACTGGTGTCTTGTAAATAGTTATAAAAAACATTCAACCTTGACTCAAGGGCCAAATCAGTTTTGAGTTCTTTTTTGAAATAAAACTCCACAAAAGCACCAAACTTGAATTTCGAAGTTTCACCATCAGAAATCATAACCCCTGCGGTATCATATGTTGCACCATTAACGCCAAAAGCACCTAAATCGGCCAAACCCTGATCATTTACAAAAATAACTTTAGGAGTAACAGGAGAGATTAATATACTGAAGTACTCTACTGGCTGGTAAGTTATACCGGGAGTAAGGGTAAGATAACCTGGTGCCATGAATTTTGAAATATAATTATCATCACCTGCATTTTCGTAACCCTTTGCAAACTGAGAGGTAAAATTCAACTGGGCACTGGCTCGCCAAACTTTCGAAAGTTTATAATTGTACTGGGAAATAAGCTCAATTAGGTCATCATTCTTTTCCACAGGATCATCACCGATTTTGATCATCCCATATTTCATGTTTAACACGGTGTTCCATGTCGATTTGTTTTTGGTGTAATCAGTATAGAGCTTCAGCAAGGCTGTACCAGAAAGCGAATTATCGCCACCGGCCGACCAGTTGGAAAAACTTGCCTGATTAATTGATAAACTACCCAAACCATAAACTTTCCATGGTTTCAAGGTGTCTGCGTCCTGCGCAAACGAAAAAGCTGTAAAAGAAACAGCAACAAAAAATAGGATTACTTTTTTCATGTTTTTAAGATTTTATTTAGAAATTTGATTTTCGTTTTTATTTAAGTTAGGCACTATTCATAAATTATTGAAAAATAAGCCATTGATGCTCAGTTTTCAAATTCGGCGGCGAAAGTAACTAATTTAAATTTTTCATTTGATAAGAGTGTGGGAATCTTCATTTTTTTTAACATAAAATCCCAATGAGAGAAAAGCTCTCTCGTATATCAAATTGAAATTTGGAGGAAATTTAGCTTGGAAATACTCTAGCGTATTAGTAATAAATCACCTCAACATCCGGTCGCGCGGCCTTAAATTTATCAATTGTCCGCTGATTGATGCGTGTGTTGTAACACTTGACCGAGTTAAGATTTTCAAGGTTTTGCAGATATTTCAAATTTTTAATGCCTGTATTATGACATTCGAGTTGCTCCAGGTTTAACAGGTACTCCAGGCCCTGAAGCGATTTGATTGTCGTTCCCGAGCAATTTAATTTCCTCAACCCATCGAGGGTGGATAAAAACCGCAGATCATCGATGGTGGTATTGTGTACATCCAAATCTTCCAGGTTTTTAACTTCACTAAGTGGTTCAAGGCTAACAATCGGGTTGTTCGGGCAATGCAGTACCTTGATTGAGTTCATGCCCCTCAGTGGTTCAAGGCTGGTAACCCGTGTGTTGGTAAAACTTAATTCCTCAAGGAAAGCAAGTTTACTGATATGTTCGAGGCTGGTGATTTGCATCGACTGTTTGCTCATTTCAGGAAAATCAGCCAGGTCTATCCGTTGCAGACGGGCAATTTGGTGGAGTTGCTCACGGGTTAAATTTTCTTTGGTATTGATGAATTTACCAGCAAGCATTTTCCAAACCTCAGGGATAGTTGCCCACCATTGTTCCAATACTTTGGTTTGATAAATAACCTGGCACTCGGGGTGCCCGATAATAAATTCCATGATCCATGCATCATCAACTGGTGAATTATCGCAATAAACCAACTTCAATTCATCAAGGTGCATAATAGGATCTATGTCGCTAACTTGTGTATTGTCAAAGCGAAGTTCTTCGAGTTTACTCAACTTTGAAAGCACCGAAATATCATCCACAGCAGTATTCGAAAAATCCAGCGTATTCATATCGGCCAGTTCCCGCAGGGCTTGAAGGTTTACGATCCCTGTGCCCGAACAAATTAAACTATTTAGCATGGCGAGGTTTTCCAGGGGCTTAAGTGTTGTTATCGCATCACTACCCGAAATATCAACACGCTTTATTTTGGTTATTTCATGCAAATCCTCCGTTTTGGGCTTACTGCCCGAAGTAACATATTCCGAAAAATATTCTTTCCATTCTACCGGTAATTCATTCCACCAGCTTATCAAGGCTGCCGATTCGTAAATGACTAACACACCCGGATTTTCTTCCATAAAAATATTGGCCAACTTACGGGTAATCCCGGTCTGATCGCAATAAATCCTGTTGAGTTCGGGCAGGCCCGAGAGTGGTGAAATGTCATAAACCGGCGTAGCATCAATGAATAGCAATTGTAGCTTACCCAAATCTTTTAAGGGCTGAAGGTTTTTAACATCTGTGTTGTCGAATTGGAGAAAGTAAATTTCCTTCAACTTTTTCAAGGGCCCGATATCGTCAACCCTGGTGTTCGAGAAATCCAGCCGCTCGAGTTTTATCAAATCACTTAATGGAGTAATATCTTTGATGAGGGTAGCTGCACATTCAAGATCACTTAACTCAACCAAGCCAATAACAGGGTTTAGACTGTCAATTTCTGTCTGGTTAAAATGAAGCGTTTCCAACAAATCGAAATTGCTTAATGTGGAAATATCAGTAACTTTAGTATTGCTAAAAAGCAAATGTTCCATTTCATTCGAATACCTCAGCGGCCCAAGGCTTTCAACCTGGGTACCTGAAAAATTAAGGTACTGCAAATGTGTGAGGTTGCGCAGTGGCATCAGGTCAGAAATATTTGTATTGCTACAGTCGAGACGGCGTAGTTTAGCAAGCTTTGAAATGGGTTTCAATGAAATTATCCCGGGCTTGGAACTGATATTGATGGTATCCAGTTCGATGATTTTTTTTAGTTGCTTGTCGAGTAAGGCAGCATTGAGCCAGGTAGAATCGTTAAATATAATCTTTAAGGTATCAGTTAAAAAGAGGCTCAGGGTATCCCTGCTCATCCTTTGGTTGGTAAGAAAATCAAGGTGAGCAACAGAATCATTGAAGTAAAGCACATCTTTCATCCTGATGGTATCGGCCAATGCAATGTTAGCTCCAAAAATTTCTTTCCAAATTAGCGGCAGCTCATTCCACCATTTTCGCAATTCTTCCTTTTCGTTGAGTTTGGTGGTGTAGATACTGGCAATTTTCAGGTCTTTTTGTGCATCATTGAGATTGATTTCGATATAGCGGATCCGGTTGGTATTTAAAGTATCTCCCTCAATTGTAATTCCCTGCAAATTGCGGTTCATACGGATTTTAAAAAATAGCTGGTCCTTTTCGTTGATCTCCTGGGTGATTTCTTCAATCCTAAAATCGAAGACAACGTTCCGGTAAAAAAAATCAATATCCTTCAGGTAGGCCTGTACATCTTTATTGATAGGCACATCACGTTGATCAACAAGGTCATCTTCAATCTGGACCTTATCGCTTTCAAAAAACTTAGCATAACTTTGGTTAATGATGATGTCTTTGTCCTTTACCGACACCTCGGGATCACCAATAGTATTAAAGGTAAACTGAAGAAATGAAACCAGTTGTTCGGCATGTGCCCGGTATTCATCAATTTCATCAGCTGAAAGTGCAGTTTGGGCTTTGATAGTGGTAGTTCCAAAAAAGCACACAATTAAGGCAAGCGTCAAAAATCCC
>CAZBDF010000017.1:8085-21732 GCA_964490385.1 uncultured Lentimicrobiaceae bacterium
CTTTCTGCCCATCTTCCAGTTTAATCAAATTAGAAATCAACCAGCCCTTGTTCATGCCCGGGCGGTTAAACTCAGTAATTTCAAAATACCAGCCCTCAATTTGGAAAAAGTGAAACTTAACCCCCGAAACATATTGAAACTTTAAAGTATTGTTGTGCAACTCGTAAAGAAAAATCGACAGTTTATCCACTTTATAATCCTGGTAAAAATAATCTCCGGTATGTATCCCGGAATTAAAAACCTTGTCGAGGTTCATAAAATCCAGCTCATGGCTCAATGGATGTAAAAACCTTGCCGGAGATCCTTCATCCCTGCGGTACATATCTTCAAAGGGTGAGTAGTAAACATCCGAAATCACCCATTTTGAGCCCAGGTTTTCTTTTACAAGCTCCATATAAAGGGTTACAAAAGTTTCCTGATTGCCCCTTTTAAACTTTACGTACGTTTCCCCAAACCAATCGCCACCATGAAAATCAAGTAATTTGGGTTCATCAGTACTGCATACATCATTAATGAATGCCCTTTTTAAGGATTCAGCGATGGATGTATTTTCGCCATCAAAAAGAGCCGAAATAAATTTTTTCCGTTTTTTAGCATCCCGGTAATCGGGATCCTTATAAGAAAGCTTTATGCCCTTAATATCTTCTTCACCATTAAACCTACGGATAAACTGAGTTACCTGCTTGGTTTCAGCATAAAACGATTTCACATCACTTTCCATGCTCCGATTATCCATCGCCTTCTGATCGATATCCTGCGCCATTACTTGTGAAACAGACAACAAGAGTGCTAAAACAATGATTTTTACAATTTGCATGTTTTAATTTTTACTTGAACAATAGTTTGATTGTGAAGTAAAGTTTTGCGATGTTTGAGTGTAAGTGAAAAATCCGTCACCAACTCAAAAGCATAGCTTGCTTCGAGCGTGACGGATAGATTATTTTATTGTGTTAAACAGGATAATTATGGTTTTGTTTCAACCACCCTAACGTCGCCCAATAGCACGTCCCAGAATCCAATTACCCTTCCACCAATTTGGGTTTGCTTGCGTTCAACATATACAGTGATGTCTTTTTTGGTGGTATCAACATATTTCAGCTTATCACCACTCCGGCCTTCAAAACGTTGATAAATTGTAATTACCCCAACATAGCGGCCATCAGGCTGACGTTCGAGGTCGCTGATGTATTCGATATTAAACCATTCTATTTTAACTTCATCGTAGTTAAGGGCCATTAATCTCTCGAGATAGGTGCGAACCCCATAATACTTAACTTCGGGCTGTGCAGTTGACGAAACCCCCATTTGGGCACCATCGGAAAAGAGTTCCATGGCACGTTCAATCACCCGGTTTGCTTCCGACCATGGCGTTTTTTTGTCACCTATAATTGTGATGTACTTACTCAGGTCGCGCACTTTTTCCAATGCCAGGCTATCGACAGCCATCTTGCGTTCGGGGCTAATGTCTTCTTGTGCAAAAGCCGAACCACCGAAAAGTGGCAATAAAACCGCCAATAAAATTATTTTAATGCTTTTCATGGATTTACTTTTTAATGAGTTCTAATTCTGCTATTTTGCCATTCTGGTCGAATACCACATTGTAAATTTCATTCATGTTTTTCCCCTGGTCTTTCAGGTACTCAAGGTATTTTTTAATGGTGGTGGGCCGGTCGTAATCCTTTAGGCTGCCTTCCATATGAACAATAATCAACACAGGAACATCCGGAGATGCAAAGAATTTTAGTGCTTCTGCGATATAGGGATCAGCCATTGCCATCGACTTACTGGTTGACACAGCATCAAAATAACCCTCAAGATCTTCGTATTTGTTTTCCTGTTCAAGTCGCTCGCGCTCTTCTTGTTCAAGGCGCTCACGGATAAGCAATTCTTCAGCCCGTAAATCAGCAAGCCTGGCTTCAGCAGTTGCAATTAATTCGTCCACTTCCGGGTCCTCCAGGTTCAAAGCTTTAACAGCCGAAACAATGTCTTCTTTTTCGGCAATTGTCATGCTTCCCTGATCGTTGATAACACTTAATAAATCCTGCTTGGCCTGCTCTATTGTTGCCAATCGTTCGGCAACTGCTGCCTGCGCAGCGAGTTTCTTTTTACTGGTACAACCCGAAAATCCTACAGCAACTATACCTGCAAACATCAACAGGAAAAGTTTGAACATCAGGTTGCGATTGATGGTTTTTTGCATTTCAAAAATTATTTAATGATGTGATATTTAAAAATTAAAGGTGTCAAAATTAAAATTTCAATAGCTGTAACGCATTTGATCGTGTTTAATTTTATTCAAGGCTTATAAACACGGGAAAAAGAAAGCTGTGGCGTAAGCCAAATAAACGGGCTCGTTAGTTTTAAAATTAGTAAAAGAAAAAGTGCGCTGTCAATTAAAATAGGCCATTACATTTTGCAATAGCTGGTTTAAAAGCTTATATTTGTTGCTAAACAATTTTAAAAATGAATGAAAACAAAGATGATATAATAATGCTCCCCGACGAATCCATAATGAATAAAATCTATTTGATACGGGAACAAAAAGTAATGTTGGATAGGGATTTGGCAGAATTATATGAAGTAGAAACACGCATATTAAACCAAGCAGTAAGCAGAAATTTAGAACGTTTTCCTGAGATATTTATGTTCCAATTGACGCAATTAGAGTTCAGCAACTTGATGTCACAATTTGTGACATCAAGTTGGGGTGGAACTAGAAAGCTCCCTTATGCATTTACAGAACAAGGTGTTGCAATGCTTTCCAGCGTATTGAGAAGTAAAAAGGCGATACAAGTAAATATCCAAATAATGGTAGTATTTACAAAAGTCAGAGAAATGCTTTTGGATACACTGAGTATAAAATTAGACATTGAAGAAATTAAAAAGAAGCTGGGAAACCAAAACCAAAATATTGAGTTAGTTTTTAGCTATTTGGATGAATTGATAGAAAAACACGAAACCCCACAGCCAAGAAAACAGATAGGCTATAAACCTTCAGCGAAGGACAAATAAAAATGGTGCTAAGGAAGCAATATACTTACTTAACACCATTTGAAAATCTTCCAAATAGGAAAGAAAAATATCCTATCTTGTTACAACCCCATCTTCTTCTTCAAACTTTTTGGGACGGTATTTTTGTTTACCATAATGTCGATGGTTTTGTAGCTTACAAAGGCTTCGGAAGCATAAAAGAACCCATCATAAAGGTGGCCTTCGGTTCCCCATGAATTTTTAATGATATAGTATTTGCTGCCATTCTGATCTTTTGCCAAACCCACTATTTCCATCCCGTGATCATCAGTAGTGGTGTAATTGTCATAAGCTTGCTGGCGCAATTCCTGGGTAATTTCCTTTTCAGAAGCGGGTTCGTCAAAGCTGTAGAGTGCGGCACTCCGCTCTTTTGAAGTGAGGTTTTCCCACTTTTCCTTTTCAGTTCCCGAGAGGTCGGTTTTATCTGAATCAGGGACTACGGCAACGCCGTTTTTCCATGAAAAACCTTTTTCGCTAACATCGGCACCCCATGCAACAGTATGTCCTTCATTCAAGGAGTTATCAATAATTTCCATCATTTCATCGAGTGGCACATTGTAAATCCCATCAAGCATCCAATTGTCGGGCACTTCCAGGATAAATTTTTCGTAGAATGGGTGATGAGTGTAGGAGCCAACTTCGATATAATCATCCATGTTTAAACCCAATTCTCTTGCAAAGGATTTCGGGGTGTATTCTTTTCCATCGTATTCAAACTCTTCGGGGTAAGGCCCGATATAGACATCGAGCAGCGCATCAAAACCATCGTGCCATACAGGTGTCAGTTTCCTGTTTTTGTTTTCGATGACCCCATCAACATATTGCGTAAATACCTTGTCCATTTCACCATGCACAAAATATTCTTCACCAATTACCAATCCATCAAAAGCTTCTTCGGGAACAATCCCATGCTTCTTGATTATTTCGGTGACATCGTGAAATGCCCCACCACCACCAAAATTAAGATTTCCGTGAAAACGGACATATTTGTCAGCTTTATCTGAATAGGTATTCCAAATAATGAATGCTTCCGACAGGTCGTATTCACCTTTGCCATTGTTTATCAATTCCGACTCGAGGAAGGCAAGCCCGGAATAGCTCCAGCAAGTTCCGGAGCGGTATTGGTTTTTTACCGGGGAACAATCCAGGCGGATTTCTTCGGTAAACTGATAACCTTCTTTGGCTTCAGCTTTTTCATCTTTATCCTGGGCAAAGGCAAAATTGCCGGAAATGACCACCACGGCCAGTAGCAAACTCAAAAATCTTAGTTTATTCATTGTTTTATTATTTATTGTTAATTTAATAACAGTGCAAAGGTAGAAAATAAAAAAAGGCTGCCAAAATTAATCAGCAGCCTTTTTAAATACCAGGATCTTTTTAATCATCCCCTCAATCGTTTCTTCAATTGTCAGTCAATCAATCAAAAAAAAATTCAACTTTCTGTCCAGTGATTACAAGTAGTATTAAAACCTAGTTACAAGTTTACAAATTCATCAATTTGTTGTAGTTAAATCGGACAGTCGATTCTGGTATTTACTTAACCTAAAAATCCAGTCATCTATGAAAACAAAATACTCACACTTATTAAAAAGTAACGTTTATTTCAAATAACAAGGCTAAACAACAAATGAGTTGATCAAAACTTCACCATTAATATTTCTTGCATTGGATGATGAGTTTAAAAGCTTGTTTAGCATTTCAACCTTCATGGGCTTCATTAGGAAACCGGTAACTGAAGGGTGACTTTGGGAGCGGCGAAAATCAGAAAAGAACTGCGATGATGTTAGTATTACAAGTTGCATCGGATGATCAGTTGATTTTTTAATTTCCTCAAAAAATGAGATGAACCCCCATCCATCATTATCATTCATCGATGTCTCCAATAGTATCAATTCAGGAACCACCGCAGGCCTTTTCTTCAATACTTCCCCCAAATAATCGACAGCATCATTTACACTGCCGACAGATTTTATATTTCCCCTCTTCGTAAATTGCTTTAACTTGAGTTCGGTCAACAAAACGCTGAACTGGTCATCATCAATGATGAGTACCTTTTTTCCTTCTATTTGATTTGTTTCAGCGTTCATAACTTCAAAATGTCTGATGCAAAAGTATTGCTGATTAGACAACTGGGTATCACGCAAAAAACGTATTTTTCAAAATAGGTGAATTTACCTAATGTCTTGCAAAAACACTTATTTTACAATTCTAACAAACAAACATCTGATAAAGTGTATTTGCTCAAACTTTATGGATCAATTCCCGCATTGCAGCAAGTATATCCGCTTTATCGGCATTTACCAGCAAATAATTTGAAGCACCGGCCGCAATTAGTGGTTTGATGAATTCAGCTTCACTATAAATATGAAGGGCCAATATACTGGTGTTTGGGCAAAGCTCATGAATCTGCCGGATAAAAAGCCTGCTGTCCCGGTTGAATGAAGACAAATCAATGATCACAATGTGTGAAGCTTTGATCCGCTCAATTCCTTCCTTACATAACTTAACTTCAGGATTTATTTGAACAGAAGCCTGGCCAAACTCTTCCAAAAGAATTTCACCAAACGCACTATTTATCGATGTATTTGAACCTAGAATAACCACAGGACTTATGCTTCAAAAAATAGAAATAAATGGAATTAAAAAAATATGCTGCAAAGTTATAACATAGACGTATAAGTGCAAATAGGCGAATACACCCGAATGAGTAGGCAAAATCACCTAATTGTGTAATTGAAATACTGGTGTTGGAAGCAGAAACCCAGAGGTTTTTTTTGGTTATCCAGAAAGATGGATGAGTTAAAATGTTATAAAGTTTCAATAATTAACTGAATGGTCGCATTGGAATTATTCTTGATGCAAACACATTATTAACCTGAGTTCGATATAATGTAAAAGGTTTATTGTTTTTGAATATCAATAATATCACTTCTTACATCGAACTCAGGTTACTATTAGGTTCATTCCCTGTAAGCCTATACCCTATCCCTCAGAATACAAGTTACTTTCGATTGCGTATTTTACAAGACCAGCAGTATTTCTTGAGCCGGTTTTTTCAAGAAGGTTTCTACGGTGGGCATCAACTGTTCTTACGCTGATAAATAGTTTATCGGCGATTTCCTGGTTTGTAAATTCCTTAAGTATGTACCCCAACACATCTTTTTCGCGGCTGGTTATTGGTATGCGTTCTCCTGATATTTTACTCACATAAGATTTCTTTTTAACCATGTTCATCATGATGATGTTTTTGACTTCATCGCTAAAATAATTTTCGCCCGATATAACTGTTTTTATGGCATCAAGCAATTCACCCTTACCCGAAGTTTTTAAAATATATCCTCCGGCGCCGGCAGCGATCATATTTTTAATGTGCTCTTGTTCATTGAGCATTGTAAGGGCCAATATTTTTACTGAAGGGTAAGTTTTAGCAACTACACGCGAACACTCAATACCATTCATCACAGGCATGTTAATATCAACTATCATTATATCGGGCGTGAGTTCGGTTAACTTTTCAAGGGCATGCTTCCCATTTTCAGCCTCACCAATAACCTCAATATCGATTTCGTCCTGCAATAGGACCTTTATCCCATCCCTAACAATTTTATGATCGTCAACAAGCAGGACTTTTATTTTTTTAGCTGTGTCCATGATAGATTAAATTGGTAATTCAATTGTGATGGAGGTTCCTCTTTTCGGTGAAGTATCAAGGTCGAAAGTGCCCGACATGGTTACTACCCTGTTAAAAATACTTTTAAGGCCCATGCCTTTGCCGGCTATTTCGATACTTGATTTATCAAAGCCAACTCCATTATCTTCAAAGGTATAAATAATTTCTTGTTTGTGCAATACCAGTTGTATGTCAACTTCAGTTGCGTGTGAATGTTTGATGAGGTTATTTATGGCCTCTTGGGTTATCCTGTATAGGTTTAGTTCGATTTGCCGGTTCAAACGGCCATCACCCAAATTTTCATAAAATTTAACATTTACCCCGGTTGATTTTTCAATTTGGTTGAATAATGAAGTGAGAGAGGGGATCAGGCCAAAATCGTCGATGGCTTTTGGCATCAGGTTGTGTGCAATATTCCGGCTTTCCTCAATGGCTGATTTCAAAAACTCAAGGCCTGTGGAGAATTTGGCGACATCTTTTTCTTTCAGGCTTTGGATTGCTTGTTTAAGGCTGTCGAAGTTGAGGCTGGCGGCAGTAAGGTTTTGGCCAAGGCCATCATGGATTTCTATCGATACACGTTTTCTTTCATTGTCTTCGCCTTCGATGATTGATTTTAAAACACGCTTTTCGGCTTCCTTTATGGCGGTAATATCATTAAAAGCGGCAAGAGTAGCATGCTTACCTTCAAAAGTGATCATATCATAAATAACCTCAGCTAAAATGGTTTTGCCCTGCTTGCTCACTAACTTCGATTCATGGGCTACACCTGCGTTCTTTAACAATTGCACCTTCATTTCGTCTAAAGTAAAAATTGAAATTTCGGGCCTGATATCCCAAAGCTTCATTTTTAAAAATTCGTCCCTTGAAAAGCCTAAAAGCTCTTGCACGGCAAGGTTTACGTCCAGAAAGTCAAATTCATCCAAACTAAGGATAACCAAAGGGACCGGGTTGGTTTGAAACAATAAACGGTACTTTTTTTCTGATTCTTCAAGTTCGATTTGAGCAACAATCCTATCCGTAATATCATACTGGCTGCCCCATGTCCTTACCAGCTTACCCTCTTCAATAATCCCAACTACATTGTTAGAAATATATATTTCATTGCCATCCTTTCCAACTTCTTTGGACAGCGCCTGCATTACCCGATAATCAGAATTAATGAATTGCTTCATGATTTCAATATTCTCGGGCACATCATCACCTCCATGTAATTGAGATTGTTTTTTACCTACCAATTCTTCAGCCTTGTTATACCCGTACATTTTAGCGAAAGCATCGTTGCAGGTTGCTACACTGCCATAGCGGTAAAAATACTGAATCTGCTCTTCCTCGGAAAGCTCAAGGGACATGGGTTCATCCAGTTCAAATAAATAAATTCCCTCGCTCGAATATTTAATAAAACTACTGTAGATTTTCACCTGCCTTTGCAATTCCAACTCCAGGTGCTTGGTTTCGGTAACATCCAAATTTGTACCAACAATTCTCTTTGTCCTTCCATCTTCATCCCGTTCCATGATTTTACCCTGGCTTAAAATCCACTTCCAGTTTCCATCAGAATGTTTCATTCTGAATTCCATGTTAAACTCTAAATGTTGATCTTGATAACATTCCAAAAAAGCATCATTTACCGCGTTTAAATCATCAGGATGAATTAGCCTGTTAAAGGATTCGGCAGTAATTTCAAGCTTTGGGTCGAGACCAAGCATTTGACTCCACTGTTCGCTCACAATCAGCTCCTGTGATTGTGCATCATAATCCCATAAACCAAGACCGCCACCATCAAGTGCGAGTTCAAGCCTGGCCATGCTATTTTGAAGTGCTTGTTCGGCAAGGACTTTTTCGCTCACATTTTTTGAGGCTCCCAGCATACCTTTCGGTTCACCGTTGTTGTCGTTTAATATTGTAATGTTGTCCTTAAGGTAAAAGATTTCCCCCTTTTTGCTGGTTATTTCTGTATCAAACTCAATGGTGCCAATCTTTTCTTCGACCATGTAAGTGAACCTCTCCCTATGATCTTTCAATTGAGTTTTCGTAAGGAATTTTGAGAAATTTTGTCCTATCATTTCTTCGGGTGTGTAGCCATAAATTTGTTTACATGCTTCGTTGATGTACCAAATATTGCCCTCTACATCACATGACCAAATTAAATCGTGGGTGGTTTCAACAATTTTTTTGTAACGTTCTTCGCTCTCCCTCAAAGCTTTTGCAGCTTGCTTTTGCCTGGTAACATCAGTTACAATCATTCCAAGTCCATTGCCTACTTTGAATAACCTGACAGACAAAAACAATTCGCCCCATTTATCTTCAGGCGAATAATTCTCCAATATCAGCGGTTCTCCTGTTTTAATAACTTCGAGATAGTTTTCATATCTTTCAGTCCCCTTAATCTCAGGATCAATCTCCACCAAATTCCTTCCTAATAAATCTTCTTTTTTGGTTCCATTCGGAAACATGGCCAAACCTGCCCTGTTTAATTCGATAAGGTTTAGGTTTTCATCATAAAGCGAAGAAGAATCTGTTGAGTTCTCCATAAATGTCCTGAAGTGTTCTTCGCTAACCCTTAGTGCTTCTTCAGCAAATTTCCGATCATTTATTGCAGTGTGTGTTCCTATGAACCGGGTAGGCTTTTCAGTTTCATCCCACTCAACAATCTCTCCTCGTGCATGTATCCACAACCAGTCGCCATTTTTTTTCTTGAAACGAAATTCTTCAACAAAACGATCAATATTCCCTTGCAAATGTTGTTGAGCGTGTTCCATTACCCTGTCAACATCATCAGGATGAACTCTTTTCTGAAATTCAATAATGGTGTGGTCAAACTCATCTGTTTCGTAGCCCGCCATCTGGTAATAGCGAGGGTCAAAGTACACACTGTTGGTAAGTAGGTTCCAGTCCCACATCCCGTCAATGGCTGCTATCATTATTTTGGAAAGCCGGTCTTCGCTTTTTTCGAGCGCATCCATTGCCTTTTTGCGATCAGAGATATCGGTATGCACCCCGACAAGTGCCGTAATTTCACCGTCCTTTTTTACAGCATAAGCACGCAAGAACACGTCCAATTCTTCATTGTCCTTTCCATACATTGCTACTTCGCCACTCCAATCCTTACCAGCCATAATATTTTTAAATACTTCACGTCCCGCATTTTCATCAGCGTAAATTGATGCAGCAGGATGTTGATTGCCTATATTTCCAAACATTTGGTCGAAAGTCCTGTTCTGGTAATAATGCTTGCCCTCAGGTGTAGCAATTCCAATGGCATCGGATGATGAATCCAGGGCATACTTAAAGGTTTTGATTTCTTCTTCTGCTTTCTTTCGTTCAGTTATATCTTTAAATGCAAGAATATTTCCCATATGCTGTCCATCGGTACCGTAAATACGATCGGAATTAATAAACACCTGAACATTTTTTGAACCATCAATAAGCTTCAAATTTACAGCCTCATCTATTTCCATAAGGCTGTTTGGTTTATTAAAAAGCATTCCGGTAATATCGAAGCCTTTGTAATCGTAAAACCTAATCACTTCAAATAACGATTTTCCTGTCGCCTCCTTTGTCCGTAGCCCAATAATGTTTTCGGCAACTTTATTCATCGAAGTGATGGTGCCTGTTTTGTTGGTTGAAATAATCCCCTCGCCAATATTTTCGAGAACAACTGATAAACTGCGCTCGCTTACCAGGAGTTTGTTCTTATAGTCGATGACTTTTTTGAGCTGATTCCAGAAAATGAAAAATATCAACACCGCTGTAATCAATATAAAAAACCAGGATTTATACCTTTGGAGCTGCTGCTCGATACGGTAATTTGATGATAATTGATGCACAACTTCATCTGAAACCAATACCCAGACAAATCCAAAAACAAAAAATATTACAGCAGTTTTTATCGCCCTAATAAGCAGTTCGCGGTTTTTCATAAGAATAGCTTTTGTGAAAATATCCATAAAAATAGACAATTCGGAATAAGCACGTGTCCATAAAGCTTGTCTTTTGCGTTGCCCTGGGCTTTAGCCCAGGGAAAATAGAAATAAAAATACCCCCCCGCGATTTCGCCACGCCTGCGGCATGGCGAAATCGCGGGGGTTTTTTAAGCACTCAATTCGATCCTTGGGTTATGCCATAGGCATCCATTAGGAAAACCCAAGGCAATTCAAATTTCACAACACAACTAAAAAGACGGACACCAATTAGTGGTCAGTGATTGGTGATTGAACTTCAAAAACACTTACTTCCGCAGCAGGTTCTTTATTTGGTTCAATTTCATGAGTGCTTCCACCGGTGTCAAAGTGTCAATGTCTGTACTGAGGATATCGTCTTTGATTTGTAACAACAAAGGGTCGTCTAACTGGATAAAACTAAGCTGGTACTCATCTTTTTTTGAATTAGACGACTTTAAATTTTTATTCAATTCATTGTTACTGTGGGATTTTTCAAGGATCTGCAACAGCTCATTGGCTTTATCGATCACCTCACCGGGCATGCCTGCCATACGTGCCACGTGGATCCCGAAACTATGCTCGGTGCCGCCGGGGATTAGTTTACGAAGGAAAATGACTTTGTTTTGGATTTCTTTAATGGAAACATGATAATTCTTTATCCGTTTGAACGAAGATGCCATTTCATTCAACTCGTGATAGTGGGTAGCAAACAAAACCTTTGGCTTAAACAGCGGATGTTCGTGCAGGTACTGGGCTATTGACCATGCAATTGAAATACCGTCGTAAGTAGATGTTCCGCGTCCAATTTCGTCAAGTAAAATCAAGCTTCGGTTTGAAACATTGTTGAGGATGCTGGCAGTTTCGTTCATCTCAACCATAAAAGTTGACTCCCCCGAAGAAATATTATCAGAGGCACCTACACGTGTGAAAATTTTATCTACCAGGCCAATCTTTGCTACCTCAGCAGGAACATAACTCCCCATTTGAGCCATCAATACGATAAGGGCAGTTTGCCTGAGCAATGCTGATTTTCCCGACATGTTGGGCCCGGTGATGATGATGATCTGCTGCTTTTTGGTATCTAAAAAAACATCGTTGGGTATGTATTTCTCACCGGGTGGAAGCTGATACTCAATTACAGGGTGCCGGCCATTCTTGATATCAAGGTTATATGAGTTATCAATTAGCGGCTTCACATAATTATTGGTTACAGCTATTTCGGCAAAGGACTGCAGGCAATCGAGCTTGGCAATAAGTGTAGCATCCAATTGGATAGGTTGTACATATTCAATAATATCAGCCACCAGTTCTTCATACAGCCTGGTTTCCAGTTCAAGGATTTTCTCTTCGGCACCCAAAATCTTCGCTTCAAATTCCTTGAGTTCGGCAGTGATATAGCGTTCAGAATTTACCAGCGTTTGTTTTCTCTCCCATTCCTCCGGGACTTTGTCCTTATGTACATTGGTCACATCCAGGTAGTAGCCAAACACATTGTTGAAACTGATTTTTAAGGATGGTATCCCTGTTTTTTCAATCTCACGCCGCCGCACCTGTTCCAGGTAATCTTTGGTTGAATACAGCAATTGCCTGTATTCGTCCAACTGCTCGGATACACCTTCCCTGATAACGTTTCCCTTGACAATCATCACCGGTGGTTCGGGATTGATTTCTTGTTCAATTTTGTTTCTTATCAGCAAGCAGGGATTCAGTTGGTCGGCTATAAGTTTAAGTGATTCCGAATCAGAATCCCGGCAAATATTTTTGATTTGTTCAACCGCATGCAACCCGCGTACTATCTGGATCATCTCGCGGGGATTGATACGCGCCACAGCAACTTTCGAGATTAACCTTTCAAGGTCGCCAATGGATTTGATTAATTGTTGGATTTTGGTTTTTACCTCATCATTTGCTATCAGGTATTGCACCACTGCCAGCCTTTCTTCGATGGGTTTTGTTACCTTAAGTGGAAGCGAAATCCACTTTCTCATCATCCGCGATCCCATGGGTGAAATGGTCTGGTCAACAACATCTAATAGCGTTGAAGCATTTTCGTTGGGTGAATAAAGCAGTTCAAGGTTTCGGATGGTAAACTTATCGAGCCAGACATGTTTTTCCTCTTCAATCCGTGAAATCTTACAAATGTGCCCGGTTTTATCGTGGTGGGTTTCGGCCAGGTAATGCAAGGCTGCACCTGCTGCAATTGTTCCATTCACCATGCGCTCAACACCAAATCCTTTCAGGGTTTTAGTATTAAAATGTTTCAGCAATAAGTCCGACGAAAAGTCATCGGTAAACACCCAATCATCAAAGGTTGCCACATAAAATTTGTCACCAAACTCTTCGAGGAACTGCCGCCGTTTACTTTTTTGGATGATTACTTCGCTGGGCATGAAACTCTGCAAGAGTTTGTCGATGTAAGCTGCAGAGCCCTGGGCTACATAAAACTCACCCGTAGAAACATCCAGAAAAGAAATTCCCGAATTTTTGGGGAGTAGGTGAATGCTAGCCAGGAAATTATTTTCCCGGTTTTCGAGTACCTTGTCGTTGTATGAAACCCCCGGGGTTACCAATTCGGTTACCCCTCTTTTCACAATCGTTTTGGTCATCTTGGGGTCTTCAAGCTGGTCGCAGATGGCCACCCGCATCCCGGCCCTGACCAATTTTGGAAGGTAGGTATCCAATGAATGGTGTGGGAATCCTGCAAGGTCAACAAATGATGCAGCGCCATTGGCCCGTTTGGTTAAAACAATGCCAAGTATGCCAGATGCTTTAACAGCATCTTCACCAAAAGTTTCATAAAAATCACCCACCCTGAACAGCAACAAGGCATCAGGGTATTTTGCCTTGATGGTATTATACTGCTTCATCAAAGGCGTTTCAACTATTTTCTTTTTTGTATTCTGGCTCAAGGCAAAAAAATTTGAGCAAATTTAAGACAAATAAAAATATGAAAGGATTGTTTTGGGCAACATCAACGTTTCCATGTCCTACGGACGATGGAAAGTT
>CAZBDF010000018.1:0-2507 GCA_964490385.1 uncultured Lentimicrobiaceae bacterium
GTGATTGAAACCGGTGTAGCCAAAAGAAATATTATAGAACCACTTTTCACCAACCCCAACAGGTGGTTTATCACTGATAAAATTCCTTTCAAGTCTGATAATGGAAAAACCAATGGGATTATAGGTTTTTCGATGGATATCACAGAACGGAAACATGCGGAGGAAGCACTGATCAGGAGTGAAAAAAAGTTCAGGCTACTATTCAATACTGCCCCTGATGGGATAATGGTAGGCAACTTAACAGGGGATTTTTATGCGGCCAATAAAACATTTCTTGATATGTTGGGCTACACAATGCCTGAATTGCTCAACAAAAAATACAATGAACTTGTGCCCGAAAAATGGATTGAGCCAACAGAAGCAACGCTTGATGACCTAAAAGAAAATAGCCGCTCAGGTTTCGTAATGGAAATGGAATTGTGCAAAAAAGATGGTTCAATTATTCCGGTACTGGTATCTGTCTGGATTATGCTCAGCGAAAATAATGACCGTACCCAAATTGGGGCTTACGTCAAAGATCTCACTATTACTAAAAAAGCTGAACAACTCGAAAAGAAACTACTAAAAAAAGATAAGGAACAACTTGAAAAAGACCTTGAAGCGAAAAACAGGGAACTCAACACTAAGGTAACCCAATTAATCGAGACCAATGAGTTGGTTAATGGAGTAGTAGCAAAACTTAAAGATGTATTAAAAATTGACGAGGAGGATAAAAACAGGCAAATACAATTTATTATTAAAGATTTAATGAGTAGGGGAAAGGATGACTTATGGCAACAGTTTGAAATTACTTTTGGCCAAATCCACCAATCATTCTATAATGATTTGTATGAAAAATATCCTAAACTAACACCTAATGAACGTAAGCTTTGTGCGTTTTTAAAAATGAACCTATCAACTAAAGACATTTCGAATGTCACACATCAAACAATCAGAAGTATAGAGATAGCCAGATTTAGACTTCGAACGAAGATGAACTTGCCAAGGTCAACCAACTTGCCAAAATATTTATCAAATTTTAATTATGTGAAAATGTGAGTTTTTTCATATCTTCATCCCCCCACGACTCAAATCATCCACATAACCCTATATAAGTGTACTTTACACAATTTTTAACCAAGCATAACAAAAAGTTGCTATAGTTAATGTGAAAATTTTGTGCAATTAATAAATAAGGAATTGTTTTGCCACTGTAATAATGTGTTGTATGTTTGCCCCGACTAAATTATGGTTGTTTTTTAATAATTGGTTTTAAGGGGTAGTTTGGGAGTTAACCTAAAAGCAGGGGGATTACAATCAAAAAATTTTACTCAAAATTTATTTTCGATCCCCCCGCTCCCAGACTTTTTTAAAGCCTTTTTTTGTGTCCACCCTGAATGCCCTAAATCCTGTTGAATTATTTTTACAAGCCAAAATAAATTCCTCAACATTTTTAATACTAAATTTACCTTTTGTTTAGTTTAATACGGAGAAAAATTGCTTTCTTTGTATTTACTTTACTTTTGTAAACCGACATAAGTTGATTTGTAGATGATTAAAAAATTCGCTTTCATAGCATTTTTATTTATTTCGACTTTCTCTTTTTCGCAGCAATTGCCGCAATACACGCAGTATATGTTCACCAAACTTGCCTATAATCCCGGGTATGCCGGTGCAGGCAAGGGTATTTGCGTTCAAGGACTGGTTCGTCAGCAATGGGTTGGTTTTAAGGAAACAGATGATGAGGGCAATACACATACTGTTGCGCCGGAAACATACCTTGTGTCCGTACATTCTCCAATAAAATTCCTGAGGGGTGGAATTGGTGCTACCATAGTCCAGGATAAAATTGCTTATCAAAACAACATTTCCCTAAATATTATGTATGCGTACCAAACTAGTTTGGGTGTTGGGGATTTAGGAATTGGGGTACAATTATCCTTACTGAACAAAACAATTGATTTTAGTAATTTCCGCCCAATCGATACTAGCGATCCTGTCCTCAACGGTAAAGGTGAGGAGACAGATATGATATTTGATATGGGCCTGGGTTTATACTACCGGGTTCCTGACACCTACTATGTGGGTCTTTCAGTTTTGCAATTGCTCGAGTCGAAAGCGGATCCCCTGGCTACTTCGGCTAAGCTGGCACGACAGTTCAATTTGGTTGGGGGTTATGAATTTGCAATCCCAAATTTACCCTCTTTTGATGTTTTACCTTCAATTATGATAAAAACTGACGGCACCTCTATGCAATTCGACATATCAACATTAATGAGGTACAGAAATCAGTTTTGGGGTGGCTTAACCTACCGATATCAGGATGCTGTTGCAATAATTGTTGGGATGGAATGGAAAAACTTCAACGTGGGATATTCATACGACATCAACACTTCTGCCATTGGATCGTGGGGAAGTCATGAAATCAGGCTTGGGTATTGCTTTAAAATTGAAGTTGATAAGTTCAAAAAAATCTATCGAAATACAAGATTCCTTTAGTAAAATATTATGGTGCATTTTCAACACCC